>JAUNLH010000059.1 GCA_030532365.1 Porphyromonas sp. | reverse complement strand
TACCAGGGTGGCGCCCCTACGGGGCTTACCCTTCGCTAAGCCCTTCGATCCCGACTTTCGTCGGGATCGCCCCCTATACAACCATGGGGCGATATACGATCCACAACAACCGGAATATGATGATGGAAATTAACAACCCCGACATGGGTCGGGTTGAAGAGTCTAGCGAAGGGTAAGCAATGCCCTGCAAGGGCGTTGCGCCACCCTGGTAAAGACGTGCCACCACACCCCACACGACTCCGACGCAGGTCGGACGTCGCACCTTGCTGCATTGAGTTACGAAAAATTGAATCGTACGAATTGCGAAAAAAGGGAGACCGGAACTCGGGTCAATTTTAGTTGGGAACTTCGAGTTGTCTAAGTTCCGAACTTCGATGCACCGAAGTTCCCAACTTAGATTTTTTAAGTTCGGGTCTCCGTTCCTACCCCCTTGGGCGTCGCACACCCCTATTTCTCGATTTGTCATTTTTCTTTCTCCTATTTTATTGTTGTTTGAGCCTTGTTGTCTGTGTGTTTCTTCCATGAGGTGCAAAAATGCACACATGGGCATAAATCCGTGCTTAGATGCTATGCCTTTAGCACTCTTCTAGCACCATCGTATCTGACGAAAATCGGATATCGTTGATATTTAGAAACATATTTGGTACCTTTGCAGGCAAAGTAAAGGTGCGCTGCACCAGATCAATATTTAGAATACAAGGCATATTACAAAGCACTTGAGGAGATTATGAAGCAAGGTATACACCCAGACAGCTATAGAGAGGTAGCGGTTAGAGACATGTCTAACGATGAGATCTTTATCACTCGTTCGACTGTTCAGACCAGAGAGACGATCGATATCGATGGCGTTACATATCCACTTCTAAAGGTGGAGATCTCTAGCAGTTCTCACCCCTTCTACACTGGTAAGTCTACGCTTGTGGACACCGCAGGGCGTGTAGATAAGTTCAGAAACCGCTACGGTGACCGTAAGAAAAAGTAAGGAGAGCAGGCGCTCACCGCTTTTTCGCACCGAATTAGTACGATATCATAGTTCCCTCCTTAGCCACAACCGAGGCAAAGGAGGGGCTTTTTGTCGCATGTAAGTATATGGAGCCGACCATACTGAATCCGCACATCGAGGAGACCATCTGTGCCATCGCGACACCGAGTGGCACCTCTGCCATGGGGGTGGTCAAGGTCTCCGGAGCTGAGGCTCTCGCTGTGACCGATAGGATATTTAGACCCGCTAAGAAGGACCTCCGACTCACCGAGAGCGAGGGCTACCGGGCGCACTATGGCTGGGTCGTGGAGCCGGAGTCGGGTGAGCGGATCGATGATGTCGTAGTGCTGGTATTTAGGGCACCGCACTCCTACACCGGCGAGGAGCAGGTGGAGATCTCGTGCCATGGCTCGCCCTATATTCTTTCTCTCGTGGTCAAGGCGCTCATTGCGGCTGGCGCAAGGCTGGCAGAGGCGGGGGAGTTTTCTCGCAGAGCCTTTGCCAATGGTAAGATGGACTTGAGTCAGGCGGAGGCAGTGGCAGACCTGATTGCTAGTAATAGTCGAGCTTCGCACCGCATGTCATTGACTCAGGTGAGGGGGCTCTTTAGAGCTGAGATAGAAGGACTTCGAGAGCAGTTAATACACTTCGCCTCTCTCCTAGAGCTGGAGTTGGATTTCAGTGAGGAGGATGTGGAGTTTGTATCTCGGGATGAATTGCTTAGGGTAGGGGAAGAGATACATGATAAGATCAGCGATCTCTACAAGAGTTACGATGCCGGACAGGTGATAAAAAATGGCATCCCCATAGCGATCGTCGGCAGTACCAATGCAGGTAAGTCTACGCTTCTCAATAGCTTGCTACGCGAAGAGCGAGCGATTGTCTCCGACATACACGGCACCACGAGAGACACGATAGAGGAGGTGCTTCGCATTGAAGGTCAGGAGTTTAGACTCATCGATACCGCAGGACTGAGACAGACGGACGACCAGATCGAGAGCATCGGGATCGAGCGCACCTACAGCAAGATAGCGGATGCTTCGCTGGTACTATGGCTCATAGACGGGTCTGTTGGGCACGATGCTGACAGCTTAAAGGTGGATCTAGATCAGCTCCTAACCCAGACTACGGTTGAGCGTATCTCGCCTGTAATCAATAAGATAGACTTGATGACAGAGGTGCAAGTGGAGCAGCTAAGCAGACAGCTAGCAGAGCTTGGTTTGTCCGAAGTGCTGATCATCACGGCTAAGGAGAAGGGTGAGGCAGATAAGATACGTGCCTTTCTCCACCAACACTTCGCCTACCTAGAGGTTGCCGAGGGCGATGTGGTAGTGAGCAACCTACGACAAGCCACGGCACTAAAGAGCGCTGCGCAGGAGTTGGGGACTGCACTTCAAGGGCTACGCGATGCCCTTCCCACTGATCTAGTAGCCCAGGACCTCCGCGCCTCCATTGCAAAGCTCTCCGAGGTGACTGGCGACATCACCAGCGACACCATCCTCCACTCCGTCTTCTCCCACTTCTGTATTGGCAAGTAATGCCTTGCATAATCCTAGGCTGGTAGCCACCTGCATATTACTGTCTAGTTAGGTGTTGTACTGCGCTGTATGAGAAAAATGATTACCTTTGTCTAGATTGTAATATTAAAGGGTATACAAGTTATGGCATACGGACTTCTAAAAGGGAAGAGGGGGATCATCTTTGGCGCTCTAAATGAGCAGTCTATCGCATGGAAAGTGGCAGAGCGTGTGGTTGAGGAGGGTGCTCAGATCACTCTAAGCAACACGGCAGTTGCGCTGCGTATGGGTACTCTCAATCAGTTGGCTGAGAAGACGGGAGCTGCCGTTATCGCTGCTGATGCGACTTCTGTCGAGGATCTCGAGGAGGTATTCAAGAAGAGTATGGAGGTGCTGGGGGGCAAGATTGACTTTGTGCTCCACTCCATCGGCATGAGCCCTAATGTCCGTAAGGAGATCCCTTACGATGCCATGAACTACAAAAACCTTGAGAAGACGCTCGATATTTCAGCGATCTCCTTTCATAAGATGCTCAATGTCGCGAAGAGGCTCGATGCCATAGCTGAGGGTGGGTCCGTGCTGGCGCTCACCTACATCGCAGCGGAGCGTACCTTTGTCGGATACAATGACATGGCAGATGCTAAGGCACTTCTTCAGTCCATCACTAGGAGCTTCGGTCTGATCTATGGCAAGGAGAAGGGTGTCCGTATCAATACTATCTCTCAGTCTCCTACGGTTACCACAGCCGGGAGTGGCGTGGAGGGTATGAACATGTTGCGCCACTTTGCTGATAAGATCTCACCGCTGGGCAATGCGACTGCAGACGACTGCGCAGACTACTGTGTGGTGATGTTCTCCGACCTTACCCGTAAGGTGACGATGCAAAACCTCTACCACGATGGCGGATTTGCTACAACGGGCATGAGCAGCGAAGCCCTGGAGCAGTACGTCAAGGGCGGGATCGAGTTCTAGACCACGAGACTAGGAGAGGAGCCTCCCCGAAGGGGCAGATCATGAGTGAGCAGAAGCGAAGACGGCGACCGCGTAAGCCTAAGGGACCTGTGGTGAAGCAGGATGTTAGGAAGTGTCCCGTCACTGTCATGCTCTCTGAGACTGAGCGAGAGATGCTTGACTACTTTGTCTACAAGTACAAGCTGGAGAGCCGTTCTGCCTATATTCGAAGTCTTGTGATGACCGATGTGATGGGCTATCTCTACCAGAATAATCCTACGCTCTTCGATCCACATCCGGAGTCGACAGATACCGATGAAGGCTGACTCCCAGAATACCAAGATCGACCTTCGCTCCGATGAGTACTTCATGCGTCAGGCACTGGAACAGGCATGTATGGCGTATGACCATGGAGAGGTGCCTATTGGTGCGGTTATTGTCTCGAAGGATCGCATCATAGGCAAGGGGTACAACCAGACCGAAGCACTGCAGGATGTCACTGCACATGCCGAGATGATCGCGCTCACGGCTGCTCAAAATGCCCTCGGTGCTAAGGTATTACCCGACTGTACTCTCTATGTGACTATTGAGCCTTGTGTGATGTGTGCTGGTGCCATACGGTGGGCAAGGCTTAAACGAGTCGTATGGGGCGCCCCCGAGGCAAAGTGTGGCTTTGTACAGTTTAACCCTGAGATCTTGCACCCAAAGACAGAGGTCACGAAGGGCGTGCTGAAAGACGACGCTGCCCAACTGATGATGGACTTCTTCTCTGCTCGTAGACGCTCGTAGCGTTTATTTCGCTTGATTCTCCCCTACAGGGTGTCTCTACCTCTCTGTCTCTTAGTTAGTTAAATACATCCAAGAGTATCTGCTCCATCGCCTTTCGCACATTGGAGGAGCGACCGTAGAAGTTATTGACCATCAGTGCCATAGTGTAGACCTTGCCCTTGTGCTCTACGTAGCCGGTGTAGCAGATGACATTGCGGATAGAGCCACTCTTGAGGAGGGCTTTGCCTTCGAGGGGGGTGTTTTTGAGGAAGATGGTGAGTGTCCCCTCTTTGCCAGCTAGTGGCATCGTCCTCATAAGGGCGTGGCTCGGATCGCCACGGTACGCCTTGCCAAGTATCGCTGCGAGGAAGTAGGGTGTCACACGATCTTCGGGTGAAAGTCCTGAACCATCCCGCATCTCGAGCTCTCTCATGTTAAGCCCACGCCCAGCCCAGTATTCTCGAAGGGCCATAATTGACGTCTGTGTGCCATTGTGCCCTGGAAGGGGAGTGCGATCGCGCCCTACGAGCCGTAGGAGCGACTCAGCGAAGAGGTTATGACTGTAGATGTTGGTTGTCCGAGCTAGCTCATATAGGGTAGGGGAGAGATAGACGTGGAGAGTGGAAGGCGCGCTGGGCTCCTGCCAAGAGGTGGTCGCAGCTCCACTCACACTGATCCCTCCTTTTTCTAGGACCCGCATGGTCTCTTGAGTAAAGAAGAGTGGAGGATTGGGGATAGAGGCACGAATGCGTAGTTTCGGGACATTGACTGGGTAGACTCCCGTGATGGGGTAGGAGGTGTCTGCAAGGGGAAAGGGTGAGACATAGAGCGAATCGCTACTCCGCTCTCGTGTAAAGCCGTATCGTGCAGTAAGTTTCAAATCTGGCACCTCTGGGTCGGTGTAGAAGTTTTGCCCAAAGTCAGTGAAGTGGATAGAGTAGGAGTTGTCGTAGACATTGAGCGCAAAGGCACCAGCAGCATAGTGGTTGCCCATGTCGTACGCAGGCCAGTGAGGATTTAGCCCTTGGAAATCGCTCTCGGGGATGTAGGCGATGATATCCCCCTCTATTGTGCTGATCTGCTTAGTCCGTAGGGCACTGACTACCTCCTTGAAAAACTGTTCCTGATCCTTACCCCACAGGTATCTGGAGCCAATGGAGGGGTCTCCATGACCGATGATCCAGAGGTTGCCTTTTAGGGTGTTGCCTGAGATCTGCCCGTCGGTGAGTACCTCTGTGGGAATGCGGGTGCTGGGAGATAGCATGCTTAGGGCTGTAGCGGTACTAACTACTTTCATAGTGCTGGCGGGCGTCATCAGGTGGTGTGACCGTACGCCCACCAGCTCCTCACCTGTCGTGGCGTCCTGCACACTCAGCCCCCAAAAGGTCTCTTCTAGTGCGCTGTCGCTCCTCGGTGTGCCTAGAGTCTGAGCTGAGTTTTGTATGACTGCGAGTGGTAATATAATAAAGAGTAAAAGTGTCTTTCTCATCGTTGTATTCATCATATTTCTGTATCTTTGATTTTACAAATATATACAAACAATAGTTGTTACACGCAAGATCAGACGCTGTATGCTTACGGACTTCTTGGAGCGCCCTTTTACCTTTGATCGAGTAGTACGTATCATCTTTGTACTGCTCATTGTCGCTGCATTTATATGGGTCTTTGACCTTATCTCTGCTGTGCTGGTGCCATTTTTCCTAGCATGGTTCTGTGCCTACCTACTCATGCCTTTGGTCCGATTTTCGGAGAGACGTCTAAAGATCAAGAAGCGACTCATCTCTATGCTCCTAGTCTTACTCCTGGTTGCAGGTGTGATTACCGGTATCATCACAATACTTGTGCCTTCCATCAGTGCTGAGGTCAAGAGAGGGTGGGAGCTGATACAGTACTATGACTTACAGAGCATGATTGTCTCCCTTCTGCCAGAGGAGTACCAGCATCGCACGGTGATATTGGAGAAAATGGAGGAGATGATGGCAAGTATCGATATAGAGCAGGCGCTCAATGCTTTCCGAAAGGTGCTGACAAGTGGCTGGGACGTGGTCTCTGGTACGTTTCAGTACCTCATGGGCTTTGGAGTGGTGCTGCTCTTCCTCATCTACCTTGTATTTATTCTGCTCGATTATGAGAGCCTGAACAAGGGCTTCTTCTTGATGATGCCACCTAAGATCAGACCCCTTGCCCATGAGATAGTTGATGAGGTGGAGCTGTATATCAATAGTTATTTCAAAGGGCAGGCACTGATAGCGCTCTGTGTGGGGGTAGTGATGACCGTTGGTTTTTACATCATCGGTCTACCATTAGGTATTACGCTGGGGCTCCTCATGGGGGTGCTCAACCTTGTGCCATATCTACAGGCAGTAGGCTACATCCCTCTGATGCTGCTGGCTCTTCTGCAGTCAGCCTCTACCGGTCAGAGCTACTTTGTAGTGCTACTAATGGGTGTGATCGTGATGGTGGTGAGTGACTTGATCCAAAACCTTGTGCTCATCCCATCGATTCACAGTCAGGGTATGGGCATGAAGCCCGCTATCATCATCTTATCGCTGGTTGTGTGGGGTGCGCTCTTTGGCTTTCTAGGTATGCTCTTCGCTCTGCCCCTCACCATGATCTGCTACTCCCTATATATGCGTTATGTAGTGGGTGAACCCATCCAAAACGGTCGCATGGTAGAGCCTGCGAATAAGCCGCGATGGCCCTTCAGGCGAAAAATGAAGAAGGAAGAGAAGAAAGTTGAGAAATAATTGAAATATTTTTCTGACTTTTTTCTTTCAGAATATCAGATAGTTAGGCCGATTTATCGCTTGCGTCCGAAAGAATCTTTGGAGAAAAGTTTTGGTGGATTGAATTTCTTTTGTACCTTTGCAGTCACCAAACCAGAGATAGGGGCGGTAAACAAGTGAACATAGACATATTGAGACAAGGAAATCTACAGGCAAGACCTGTAGAAACA
>JAUNLH010000058.1 GCA_030532365.1 Porphyromonas sp. | reverse complement strand
ACTGGTTTAACTTGCTACGTATGTTTTAGATGGTGAGTTGCTTGTCTTGATATGCGATGTTGGCTATTTGGACAATTGCAATCAGTTTTTGAATAAATCCAGATTAAGAGTTAAGTAAGCATAATAATGTGGCTCATTTAATTAAAAATATGATATATAACCTCCCTGTATTAACGAACTAGATGGTATTTAACAGTGATATTTATTCCATGTAACCTTGTATCCTATTGAATATTATATTGTTCTGGTGTTATATTGGATTTGACTTCAAATAGACTTCCAAATTTCTTGCTCTATGTTCTATTTGGCATGTGCTATTTATTTCCTACCTTTGTCGGCGAAAAGTTTACTGTAACTAGGTAGAGACACCACTAGACTTAGGGAGGGGTGTTCACAGAGATAAAAAACATATTAAGGTGTCTCTATTGTGTTATTGGTTTATGTGTGTCCCTTTGGGTTAGAGAAGCCTGTTTGAGACATAACTAGGTGTTTATTAGAGATTTGTTACAATGAAGCAGTTTATAGGAAAACATACTGCTCCTTACCAAAAGTTCCACTGGCTAGATGTGGAACGCTGCAAACAGGTAAGTCAGAAGAGCCCTATCAATGCGCCCTTCGACCCGAATGGGAGTGGGGACCAGTTGGGTCCCCTGACGAATGAGACTGACATAGTGCGGAATGCGTCATATCAGCTCGCTTACACCCTTGTGAACACACATAAGCTACACTTATACAATCCTTTAACGAATCTCGTTGAGGGATTTTTTATTGCTCGATTACGGAGGAGAAATGTGGCTTAATTAGCTCAAAACCAAGTATTATCAATGATTTTTAATTCGAGAACTTGCAAATCACATGTATTCAGCAGGGGAGATAGTTTTATGAGAAACATGATTGCTAATAAGTTTCATACGGTGTCCCTTTCGCTTGGTGAGATGAAAAGTAGAAAGACACACCCTTTACAACATTTACTACTCCTAGTATTGTTGCTGTTTGTGTCCCCTTCGCAGGTGTCGGCGATGACTGATGGAGGTGCGGCAGATGACGAAATCGCTGCAGGTAAGGGCCGTATCACTGGTACTGTCCTGGATGACAGAGGGGAGACCATCCCTGGTGCTACGGTCAAGGTGGTTAATGGTCCCGCACAAGGGAAGGGCACTACGACCTCTCTTGATGGGGAGTATCGTCTAGAGCTAGACCCAGGTGTCTATACCATTGAGGTCTCCTTTATCGGCTTTGAAACTAAGCAGATTACCGGTATTGAGGTCTCAATGGGCGCATCCCTTCCTCTTGATGTAGTGCTAGGAGAGTCCTCTGAATTACTTGAGGAGGTTGTGATCACAGCGTCGTACAACAACGCCTCGGCCGAAGGGCTTTATGCCCGGCAAAAGGCGATGATCACCATGTCCGATGGACTGAGTGCCAGCATGATAAAGCGCACGAGTGACAATAACATCGCTCAGTCACTACGTAGAATCTCCGGAGTAACCATCACCGGAGGTAAGCATGTGACGGTCAGAGGTATGAGCGATAGGTACAACAACGTTACTCTCAACGGCTCATCTCTCCCTAGCACGGAGGCAAATCAGCGCAACTTCTCCTTCGACATCATCCCCACAGGACTGGTGGATAATATCATCATCAATAAGACCTTTACTCCCGATCTTCCAGGTGAGTTTACAGGGGGATTGATTGAGATCAAGACACTTACGGTGCCTGAGTCTGAGTTTCTGAATGTCAGCATTGGTACTGGTATGAATACACTCTCCACGGGCAAGCCTTTCCGACTTAATAACCGCTATACGAGTGACTGGTTCTTTGGTGAGGTGAAGGATCGCAAGTGGTTTGCTGGGAGTGATAATATCGATGAGTCTGTGCAAAATGCTATCCCGAAGAACAACTACGATATGTACCTGTTCAAGGGGATGCCCACTCAGACCTATAGCTTTACCTTTGGCAAGCCTTTTAAGGTTGCTGGTCAGTCGTTTGGAGTGGTAGGCTCGCTGACCTACAGGCATGAGGAGAATACGCAGGAGTATCTCGATGGAACAGCACTCAATACCGTTAGTTACATTCGCCCCTTCGGCATAGAGTCACTGATCTCGACCAAGCACACAGCGACCTCTAATATTGGGGCGGTTCTCAACTTGGGCTGGAAGACAGGCGACCACAAGGTGACACTGCGGAACCTCTTCAATAGCCGCTTCTCACATCTTGGTCAGTTTTCACTATTGTCCGGAGATCGCGGTCCTAATGCCATGATTGGAGATGACATCCAGCCGACCTTGCAGTACTACAATAAGCCGGTGCGCAATATCATCTTCCAAACTCAGCTAGAGGGGGAGCACAAGTTGCTAGATGAAGCCCTCAATCTCACATGGTTGGCATCCTTCAATAGCCTGCATAGGGTCAATCCGGATGACAGGCTAGCTGTAGGTATTATACAGGATCAGGTGGAGGACGATGAACTCATCGTGCTGTGGACCTCCAGTACAGCCGAGTCGCAGAGATACAATGCTGCCACTGGTCATACCATGTATATGGGCTACCGAGAGTATAAGGGCAATGCCGGTTTTAACCTCGAGTACCCCTTTATTTGGATGGATAATAAACATACGCTAAAAGCCGGGTTCTTAGGGACTTTCAGAAGCGCTCAGTTCGAGCAGTTGTATATCAAGGCATCAGTCAAGAGTGGCATCGGGAGCCTTGGCTATCTGCCACCTCTTGCGGAGGTGTATGCCCCAGAGCGTTTTGGCAACGATCTGATATACACCCCTACAGGCAACCCACCTGCCGATAGATATAATGGCTATCAGCAGGTCTATGCACCCTATTTTATGGGGACTTTCTCCTTTATGAAGAAGCTGCAAGTAACAGCCGGAATGCGCGTGGAAATCAATGATATTAAGTTGCAGCAAGAAACGGGTAAGTATGAGAATAATAGGCTTACCTACAAAGAGAGAGAGTTCCCTGATCATCAAGTAGATTGGCTGCCATCGATCACAGCCACCTACTCCATCATCCCCGACCTCAATCTCAAGGGTTCCTATGGCAAGACTATTGCCCGACCGGACTTCCGAGAGCTGACTGAGATGAGGTATACCGACCCTGAGACCAGGACTAATGTCTACAATAGTAAGCCTATAGAGAAGACTGATATAGACAACTATGACGTCCGACTAGAGTGGTATCCCAGGATCGGTGAGGTCTTATCTATTGGGTACTTCCACAAGAGATTTATCAACCCTGTCGAAACCTTCCAAAGAGTTGATAACAAGGTGGTTGGTATGGTCATTGGTAACTTGGAGAGTGCTACGGTCAATGGTGTCGAACTCAATTGGAGGAAGTCCTTCGACTTCATCATGCCGGAGCTAGAAAACCTCTATCTCACAGGAAATTATACCTGGATGACTGGCTCCCTCAGTTACAACTACTACAAGATCATGGGCATTGCTCTGATCGATAAGACGGAGGAGTCACTCTTCGACCGCGACCGCATCCTGCAAGGGCTCACCCCCTATACATTCAACATGGGTCTCCTCTACGAGGGCGCCTATTGGGGAGCTTCCGTCCATTACAATCAGGTGGGCCGAAAGCTGGTCTATGCCCGTGAGCTCCCCCGTGAAGACTTGTACGAAAATCCCCGAGGCATCCTTGATCTGCAGCTGTATGCCCGTTTCTTGGATAAGAGGATGGAGCTGAAGGTCAACGTTACCGATCTGCTCAATCAAGACATCATACAGTATGCCAATATGGGCGGTGGCGAAGACCCAGAAATGCCTGGGCATCAGCACTCAAGGGAGGATCTAGGGCTTGACTATAACGATGGCGACTTCCTCTTCTCCAGAGTCAATAAGGGCATAGGCATCTCCTGTAGTGTGAGCTATAAGTTCTAGCAGAGAGCGACTAGTGCCAGAACTATGAAAAACATAAACCCCACTGGGGTGAAATGATAAAAAAGAACTATTGAAAAACAATTATTTGTGTGATTTTAAACAAGAAAGAGATGAAAACAGTAAGATTTTTATCACAAGTGGCACTCCTCCTAATCTTAGTTGCAGGAGTGACTTCATGCGGACCGGTAAAAAAAGACAATACACCCGAAGATGAGCCGGTGGAGAGCGAGGTCGTGAGCAAGTCTGGTGCGATAACTGCCAACGAGACATGGAAGGCTGGCAACGAGTATCAGCTGGATGGCAAGGTATACGTAGCAAACGGAGCAACCCTCACCATCGAGGCTGGTACTAAGATCATAGGACTTAAGAAGGATAAGAAGGAGGACACCTCTGCACTCATCGTCACTGCAGGATCAAAGATCATGGCAGTAGGCACAGCAGACAAGCCCATCGTATTCACCTCTGAGCACGGTAAGGATAGCCGCTGGGGTGGCCTTGTGATCCTTGGTAATGCTCCTATCAATCAGGAGGATCGCCAGGAGATCGAGGGTATTGATCCTACCTCTACCGATATCCCTAAGGGTGTAGACATCACTTATGGTGGCAACAACGCTAATGACAACTCTGGGCAGCTCTCCTTTGTCCGTGTAGAGTACGCTGGTGCTGCTATTGCTGATGCCAATGAGCTCAACTCCTTCACCTTCGGTGGAGTAGGCAAGGGCACTAAGCTTGATCACCTACAGGCATACTATGGTGCTGACGACTCATTTGAGTTCTTCGGTGGCAACGTAAATGCCTCATACCTAGTGTCTACAGCGACCAACGACGATGCCTTTGACTTCGACTTTGGCTATACTGGCACGATCACTTATGCACTGAGCACGATCGACCCAAAGATCGGCTACTCCAAGGACCCCAACGGCATTGAGTGCGACAACGATGCGATCCCCAATGAGATCACAGGCGATAAGGGCTCAAATAAGACTCCATTCACTCGCCCAGTATTGAAGTATGTCACCATCGTAGGTACTAAGGACGGACAGGTAGCTGCTATCGAAAACTCTACCAAGAAGACACTCAAGTCGGGTGCAAACTTCCGCCGCAACTGCCAGTTTGATCTACAAAATAGTATCATTCACGGCTTCCCAAAAGGGATCCTCAAGGAGACTGAGAATGAGTTTGTGATGAAGAATAACTTCGTCGTCTCTGCTCCTGCTGGCAACGAGTTTGCTACCTTCAGCCCAGATCCTAGCAACCAGACAAAGAGCGTGCTAGCTGACCCCTATTCAGGTAAGGCAGCAGGTCTTAAAGCGACTGTCCCCAATACTGGTGCATTTGCCAATAGTGATTGGCTCACTGGTGAGTGGGTTATTGGTTATTAACCTACTATATATAATTGCAGACTAGACTATTGTCATTTTAGGGTATGGTTTGAGAGTCTATTTTGAGGGGCTAGGAGTTTCTATTGATCTCCTGACCTACTCAGAATAGCCTCTCATTTCTTATCTTATTGATAATCAAGATCAAGACCTATGAGTAGGTATCATACATATCTGGTGCGAGGGTTGTGGCTATTCCCATTGATGTTACTGCTACTATCCTGCGACAAGACTGGGGCGGCTATCACAGGGATTACGGGTGATACTTTTGTCCCCGTTGACTTTGAATTTCCCGATGACGCCAATGGTGTCAACTATCAGATCAAGGTCAATGGGCAGGAGATCGGTAGAAGTGTGCTCTTGCCTCAAAATCAGAAGATTGAGGTAGAGATCTCACTCGATGGAAAGGTGGTCTACTCGGGAGGAGAGCTTGAGATCCCTGTGGATCATAAGTTTGCCTTCTACTTCATCAAAGCCCTTGGGTACGACCGCCTGATCAATATACCTCTCGATCAGCGTCACCCCTTGACTGTCACCGTGATCCACCCATACGAGGGGATGAAGATCCTCATCAAGGGGCTGGATGGGGCGCCCAATGGTGTGGAGGTGATCTCCGGACAGACCTACACAGTGTACCAAGCTGATCTCGCCAAGGGTGATGTCGTAGTCGAGGTCTACAAAGAGGAGGAACTGCTCTACACTGAGCTACTGGAGCGAGATAGCACTGAGACAAACATCTCCTTGGTGGAGGATGCAGAGCACCAACTGACACAGATGACACCTCCGGATAGCAGTCTGAGAGATCAGCTGGTCGGCCCGTACGACACCTGGCTCTCCTTCTTCTACTCAAGTAAGGACTACCCCGACGCGAGCTCACTTGTGCTCGAGCTAGCGCCGAGCCGCTACTTTACCGATCCACACTATCCCGAGAGCCTGAAGGAGGGTGTCGAATCCATCGTCATCGAGCTTACCCCCGATCAGCCCACCGACTTTGTACTCGTCAATGAGCTAAAGGAGCACGATGCACTCTGGATATACAAGGTGTACGACCCAGCAAAACCAGAGCAGCCACTGCTGACTATAGAGGAGTGGGGTGTAGTCTTCAGGTGTGACGCCAATAGCTACAACATGCAAGGAGAGAATGGGTACAAGTTTCGCACGTACAAGCTAGTGCCCAAAGACTCCCCAGAGATCCCTGATGAGATCTATGCCTTTGCATCACCCTTCCCACTTTATCAGAAGGGATACTCATTTAAGTGACATAGGGGAGCACCCTAGCAATGTAATAAAATTAAGGAGCTTACTCTATCCGGGGTGAGCTCCTCTTCTGTTTTCGTGAGGTGCGACGTCCTACCCGCGTCGGAGTCGTATTGGAGTTGCGAAAAATCGGAGTTCGGAAGCTCGGTAAATTTTAGTTGGGAACTTAGCGTTGTCGAAGTTCGGAACTTAGATGTATCGAAGTTCCCAACTTAGAATTTTTAAGTTCGGAACTCGGATTTTTCTCACATGCGAACTTGCTCCACCCGACCACCCCCTCCACGCGATTTTGTAACTCCTTCTCTGCGGGGTACGACGTCCGACATCCGTCGGAGTCGATATCGGACGAGCGTCCTTCGATACCAGGGTGGCGAGGCTTTGCCTCTTACCCTTCGCTAAGCTCTTCGATCCCGACATCCGTCGGGATCGCTCCGATACGGTCACCGGATAGGTTGCCAGCGTGCAAATGTGGCGGTCCTTCTCTGTGGGGTGCGACGTCCGACATCCGTCGGGATCGCTCCCGATGTGGTTACACGTCCATTACCAACGTATGAATGTGGTAGTTCTTTGTCCGTGGGGTACGACGTCCGACATCCGTCGGAGTCGAGATGGGTGGTGGCGACCTTTTGTACCAGGGTGGCGCTCCTTCGGAGCTTACCCTTCGCTAAGCTCTTCGATCCCGACATCCGTCGGGATCGCTACGATGGGGAAATTGGATAGGTTTCCACCTTATACTTCCCTGCACTCATCATGAAACAACCAACTACCCCGACCTCGCGACAGGATTGCCCCGAAGTAGTGATCGGATAGGTCGCAACTCCCATGTACCCCTGTACGGGTCACGAGAAAATGACAACCCCGACGGAGTCGGGGTTGCATGCCCTAGCGAAGGGTAAGCAATGCCCTCATGAGGGCGTTGCGCCACCCTGGATTACCTTGCGACCCACAACCAACACGACTCCGACGGATGTCGGACGTCGTACCCTACCGAATTGGGGCTGCGAAAAATCGGAGACCGGAAGCTCGGTAAATTTTAGTTGGGAACTTAGAGTTGTCGAAGTTCGGAACTTAGATGTATCGAAGT
>JAUNLH010000010.1:27483-51020 GCA_030532365.1 Porphyromonas sp. | reverse complement strand
AATAAACGCGAAATAATTTGGTTTTCGGACTTTTCTTTAGTATCTTTGCCAACTGAATGGGCGAACTTTTGTCCCACCCATTCGGATGAGGAAAGTAATAAAGATGGCTTGGTCCATCTGAGTAAAACATTAACAAGAGTAAGATGCCAACGATACAACAATTGGTTCGTAAAGGACGTAAGTCTATTGAGGTGAAGGGTAAGAGCCCTGCACTAGATGGATGTCCTCAGCGTCGTGGAGTTTGTGTTCGCGTGTATACAACTACACCAAAGAAGCCAAACTCTGCTATGCGAAAGGTAGCCCGTGTGCGCTTGACCAATGGTAAGGAGGTTAACTCCTATATCCCTGGTGAGGGGCATAACTTACAGGAGCACTCTATCGTGCTAGTGCGTGGTGGTCGTGTTAAGGATCTACCAGGTGTGCGTTATCACGTCGTTCGTGGTACGCTTGATGCTGCTGGTGTAGCAGATCGCACGAAGGGTCGTAGTAAGTACGGAGCTCGTCGTCCTAAGAAGTAAGGGAGAAGAACGGCTTTGCACAGTGGTGCAGAGTCTTGAATTAACAGCAAGCAAAGCCTGCTGCGTTAAATGAAAGTTTTTGGGATAGCGACGGCTTTTTATATTTGAAAGCCTTGTGTAGTAGCCTAGGTCTGCCTAAGTGCAGCATCGGTGTCGCTATAGTATCTGAAGCCCATTGATGGCGAGCTTTGTCTCGGCTGTTAATGTTGCCCAATTAAAACACTGCTCGGGGTTCGTGCTCCGAAGTGTCGCAAAGGATTGCGGGGCAGAGCGGGTCGGCGTAGACTAGCTGGGTTTGAGGAGAATTCGCGCCAATGAGATGTCTTGACAGTGTAGCTCGCGAGCGAGTCGGTCGGTGTCTTATTGTATAGTGTTAGAAGAGTAAGCTGCTTCTAGCCATAGGTTGTTGGGGAGTGGTGAGATAGTTTAAGTTAGTGCTTAAATAATAAAAAGAAAAGTGGCAAGCCAAGTACTGGTAAGCCTTCGGATAACTCTTGAGTATTCACATAACGGAATGGGTGTGACAGGAGTGGAGGATTGCTGGGAAAAAGGAGAACTTTTTTGTAAGAATCATGAGAAAAGCAAAACCAAAAAAGAGGCATATTTTGCCAGATCCAGTGTATGGTGATGTGAAGGTGACACGGTTTGTGAACCATATGATGTATGATGGTAAGAAGAACCTCTCCTTTAAGATCTTTTATTCTGCACTTAGCCTAGTGGAGAGCAAGCTCCCAAATGAGGAGAAGACAGCGCTAGAGATCTGGAAGACAGCATTGGATAATGTGACACCGCAGGTTGAGGTGAAGACACGTCGTATCGGTGGTGCCAACTTTCAAATTCCTACAGAGATCAGGCCTGACCGTAAGGAGGCTATCTCTATGAAGAACATGATCCGTTTTGCCCGCAAGCGTGGTGGTAAGACGATGGCAGAGAAGCTCTCTGCTGAGATTATAGACGCATACAACCAGCAGGGTGGTGCATTTAAGCGCAAGGAGGATCTTCACCGTATGGCGGAGGCTAACCGTGCTTTTGCTCACTTCAGGTTTTGATAGTACTACGAATAAGCAAGTAATAATAGAGAAAGACGATAAGTGATGTCTAAAAATTCACATCTTGAGTTGACTCGTAACATCGGTATCATGGCACACATTGATGCCGGTAAGACGACTACTTCAGAACGCATCCTCTTCTATACAGGACTAACCCATAAGATCGGTGAGGTGCACGATGGTGCTGCCACAATGGACTGGATGGAGCAGGAGCAAGAGAGAGGAATTACCATTACAAGTGCTGCTACTACAGCCTTCTGGAATTATGATGGTGGTCACTATAAGATCAACCTGATCGACACTCCGGGCCACGTAGACTTTACTGTAGAGGTAGAGCGCTCTCTCCGTGTGCTTGATGGTACTATCGCAGCCTTTTGTGCTGTAAGTGGAGTGCAGCCACAAAGTGAGACTGTCTGGCGCCAGGCCGACAAGTATCACGTACCACGCCTAGCATACATCAATAAGATGGACCGTAGCGGAGCAAACTTCTATGAGGCCGTTCGCCAGATGAAGGATATGCTTGGTGCTAATGCGGTCCCCATCCAGATACCTATCGGTGCGGAGGAGGACTTTAAGGGAGTTGTAGATCTTATCACTATGAAGGCTATCCTCTGGCACGACGAGTCACTCGGTGCTGAGTATGAGGTGAGTCCTATCCCTGCAGAGCTTCAGGCAGAGGCAGAGGAGTGGCGTGAGAAGATGCTCGAGTCTCTGGCTGAGACCGATGAGTCAATGATGGAGAAGTACTTCGAGGATCCTGAGTCAATCACTGAGGAGGAGATCCGTAGGGTTATCCGTAAGGCTACTGTAGCTATGGAGATCAATCCTGTGCTCTGTGGCTCTTCGTTTAAGAATAAGGGTGTCCAGACACTGCTTGATGCTGTCTGTGCTTACTTGCCAAGTCCGCTTGACCAGCCTGAGGTAAAGGGTACTAACCCCAACGATCCTGAGAAGGAGGAGGTCCGTAAGGCAGATCATGACGAGCCTCTGTGTGCACTTGCCTTTAAGATTGCCACAGACCCATACGTAGGTCGTCTGTGCTTCTTCCGTGTTTACTCAGGGCACCTGGATGCTGGCTCTTATGTGCTAAATACACGCAGTGGTAAGAAAGAGCGCATTAGCCGCCTCTTCCAGATGCACTCAAATAAGCAGAACCCGATGGAGAGCATCGATGTAGGTGATATCGGTGCAGGAGTTGGCTTTAAGGATATCCGTACAGGAGATACTCTATGTGACGAGAATCACCCGATCACACTTGAGAGTATGGACTTCCCAGAGCCAGTGATCGGTATCGCTGTTGAGCCCAAGACGCAGAAGGACCTCGAGAAGCTCCAGAATGGCTTGGCCAAGCTGGCAGAGGAGGATCCCACCTTTACTGTTAAGTCCAATGAGGACACCGGTCAGACGATCATTAGTGGTATGGGTGAGCTTCACCTAGATATCATTATCGACCGTCTAAAGAGAGAGTTTAAGGTTGAGGCCAACCAAGGACGACCTCAGGTTAGCTATAAGGAGGCAATCACCAAGTCAGTTGAGCTTCGTGAGACCTACAAGAAGCAAACGGGTGGTCGTGGTAAGTTTGCCGACATCGTAGTTAGAGTAGAGCCAGCTGACGAAGGCTTTGAGGGCTCACTCCAATTTATCGATGAGGTGAAGGGCGGTAACGTGCCAAGGGAGTATATCCCAAGCGTACAAAAGGGCTTCGAGCGCGCTATGGCAAATGGTGTACTTGCTGGTTATCCGCTTGATAAGCTAAAGGTGACACTCCTTGATGGTTCGTATCACCCTGTAGACTCTGACCAGCTCTCTTATGAGATCTGTGCTATCCAGGCCTTTAAGAGCGCAAGTGAGAAGGCAGGCCCCGTACTTCTGGAGCCTATCATGAAGGTTGAGGTGGTGACTCCTGAGGAGAGTATGGGAGATGTCATCGGAGACCTCAATAAGCGACGCGGACAGGTAGAGGGCATGGAGAGCCAGCGCAATGGCGCACGCATCGTCAAGGCAAAGGCTCCACTGTCAGAGATGTTTGGCTACGTTACGACCCTGCGTACCATCACCAGCGGACGTGCTACTAGCTCTATGACCTTTAGTCACTTTGAGGAGATGAGCAGCTCAACCGCTAAGGAGGTACTGGAAGAGGTCCAGGGGAGAGTCGATCTTCTTAACTAAGATAGAATTGTAAGGTTTAAGGTATTGATAAACAATATGAACCCAGTAATTAGAATAAAGATCAAGTCTTACGACCACGCTCTAGTAGATAAGTCAGCTGAGAAGATCGTAAAAGCAGTGGAGCCCACAGGCGTATCAATCATTGGTCCTGTGCCCCTGCCTACACATCGACGTATTTTTACAGTTAATAGGTCAACATTCGTCAATAAGAAGAGCCGCGAGCAGTTTCAGCTTAGCACTCACAAGCGTCTTATTGACATCATGAATGCCAGCACCTCTACTGTAGATGCGCTTGCACGCTTGGAGCTACCAAGTGGAGTTGAGATTGAGATCAAGACAGACATCTAAGTTTTTTGTAATCACAAAGATAGATAACTGAAATGCCAGGATTAATTGGAAAGAAAATCGGAATGACATCCGTATTCAGTGCCGAGGGGAAGAACATTCCATGCACTGTTATCGAAATGGGTCCTTGCGTAGTTACTCAGGTGAAGTCTAAGGAAGTTGATGGTTACGAGGCACTCCAGCTTGGCTATATGGACAAGAAGGAGAAGCACACCACGAAGCCTATGATGGGTCACTTCAAGAAGGCAGGAGTAACACAAAAGAGACACTTGGCCGAGTTCAAAGATTTTGACCAAGAGTACAACCTCGGTGATGAGATCACTGTAGAGCTCTTCCATGAGGGCGAGTACGTAGACGTTGTGGGCACCTCTAAGGGACGAGGGTTCCAGGGTGTCATGAAGCGTCACGGCTTTAGTGGAGTAGGAGAGACTACACACGGTCAGAAGAATCGCCTAAGAGCACCAGGATCAATAGGTGCTTCCTCTACCCCTTCAAAGGTTGTAAAGGGTAAGAGAATGGCAGGACAGCATGGCAATGCTCGTGTGACAGTGCAAAACCTTGAGATTCTCAAGGTGCTGCCAGAGCAGAACCTGCTAGTTGTGAAGGGAAGTGTGCCCGGTGCAAAAGGATCCATAGTGTTGGTCGATAAGTAAAGAAAGCAAGTATTATGGAATTAAAAGTACTTAAGATAAACGGAGAGGAGACTGGGCGCACGGTTACTTTGGATGAGCGAGTGTTCGGTGTAGAGCCGAATGAGCATGCAATCTACCTTGATACCAAGCGCTTCATGGCAAGCCAGCGTCAGGGTACTCATAAGACTAAGGGGAGAGGTGAGGTTGCTCTCAGTACACGCAAGTTATTTCGCCAGAAGGGTACTGGAGGTGCACGTAGAGGAAGCCTTAAGAGCCCAATCCTGAAGGGAGGAGGTACCATGTTTGGTCCTACCCCTAGGTCATACAGCCAGAAAGTAAATAAGAAGGTTAAGCAGCTCGCGAGAGCTTCAGTCCTGAGCTACAAGGCACAGAACGGTGAGATCTTGATCCTTGAGAATTTTGATTTTGAAAATCCTAAGACCAAGGAGTTTGCAGCTATCCTTAATGCTCTTAAGATTAGCGATAAGAAGAGCCTCTTCCTAGTTGGTGAGGTTCAGGAGAATGTCCGCCTATCAGCTCGCAACTTGCCGAAGGTAAAGTTGCTCAATGCTCAGAATGTAAGCACCCACGGACTTCTAGATGCTAAGTATCTAGTGATTACAGAGGATGCGCTTACAAGGCTATCAGAACTACTTACAGCTTAATGCTTTTTAGATAGAGAAGTTAAGTATATGGGAATCATTATAGAACCAATCATTACTGAGAAGCAGACAGATGTGACCGAGAAGATCCCACATCGTTACGGCTTTAAGGTAGTTCCCTCTGCAAGTAAGAGCCAGATCAAGGAGGCCGTAGAGGAGACATACGATGTAGACGTGGTATCAGTAAATACCATGAAGTACGCTGGAAAGAAGAGTGCCCGCTATACCAAGGGAGGACTGATAGTGGGTCGCAAAGCAGCATTTAAGAAGGCCATTGTGACACTAAAAGAGGGTCAAGAGATTGACTTCTTTGTAAATATTTGATATTCAAATGGGAATTCGTAAGATAAAGCCTGTCACACCAGGACAAAGACATAAGGTACGTGCATCATTTGACAAGATCACAAAGAGCACCCCTGAGAAGTCTCTGTTGGCACCAATGAATGCGACAGGAGGTAGAAATAACAACGGAAAGATGACAATCCACCACAGAGGTGGAGGTCATAAGAGACGTTATCGTATCATAGACTTTAAGCGTGCTAAGGATGGTATCCCCGCAACAGTAAAGGCTATAGAGTACGATCCAAATCGCTCGGCTCGTATCGCATTGCTTTACTATGCTGATGGAGAGAAGGCTTACATCACTGCTCCAGAGGGGCTAGAAGTAGGTCGCCAGGTGATGAGTGGTGCAGAGGCAACTCCTGAAGTAGGTAACGCTCTGCCACTGCAAAACATACCTGTAGGTACAGTTATCCACAACATAGAGCTCCGCCCAGGTCAGGGTGCTAAGCTGGTACGTGCAGCAGGTAACTTCGCACAGTTAACCTCTAAGGAGGGGAAGTATGTGGTAGTGCGCATGCCATCAGGAGAGACCCGTCGTATCCTCGCAGCTTGCAAGGCGACAGTAGGAAGCGTAGGCAACTCAGATCATGCACACGAGCGTAGTGGTAAGGCAGGACGTACCAGGTGGCTAGGTCGTAGACCTCGCACTAGAGGTGTGTCTATGAACCCAGTGGATCACCCAATGGGTGGTGGTGAAGGTCGTGCGTCTGGAGGACACCCAAGGAGTCGTACCGGACTATACTCTAAGGGTCTTAAGACGAGGGCTCCTAAGAAGCACTCTTCTAAGTATATCATAGAGAGACGTAAGAAGAAGAGACGCTAATGTTTGGTAAATGGAGGTCAAACTTCAAATTAGACAGAACACTATAGCACTTAGGAAAAGATATGAGTAGATCACTTAAAAAAGGACCATTCATCTGCATCAAGTTGGAGAAGAGAATCATAGAGATGAATGAGAAGGGTCAGAAGAATGTCATAAAGACATGGAGCCGTGCTTCTATGATCTCACCAGACTTTGTAGGTCACACCATCGCAGTACACAATGGGAATAAGTTTATTCCTGTCTACATTACTGAAAACATGGTAGGTCACAAGCTCGGAGAGTTTGCTCCGACGCGTACCTTCCGTGGTCATGGTGGTAATAGGAAATAAGATACACATACCCGAGACCAAGGGAGAGTAAGAGAATAGAGACATTATGGGTCAGAGAAAAAGACTATCAGCTGAAGCCCGCAAGGAGGCAAATACAACACAGTACTTTGCGAGGCTTGTCAATGTACCCTCTTCACCACGTAAGATGCGCTTGGTAGCAGATATGGTGCGGGGTATGGAAGTAAATAAAGCACTAGGGGTATTGCACTATACCAATACTGCAGCAGCGAAGCCGGTGGAGAAGCTCCTCCGTAGCGCTGTGGCGAATTGGGAAGAGAAGAATGAGCGTCATGCCGAGGAGGGAGAGCTCTACGTCACCAAGATATTTGTTGATGAAGGACCGACACTCAAGAGACTACGCCCCCGTGCTCAAGGACGCGGTACACGTATCCGTAAGAGAAGTAATCACTTGACTATTTTTGTAGATAGCCTCGACTAAATTGGGAGGAGTTTAAGAAAGTAATTACATGGGACAGAAAACTAATCCAATAAGTAACCGCTTAGGTGTAATTCGAGGCTGGGAGGCCAATTGGTTTGGCAAAAAGGAAGACTTTGCACCAACTCTTTTAGAGGATCATAAGCTTCGCACGTATCTTAATGCACGCCTTGCTAAAGCTAGCGTATCTAGAATAGTTATCGAGCGTACACTTAAGCTAGTAACAATCACCATCTGTACATCACGCCCAGGATATATCATCGGTCGCGGTGGATCAGAGGTAGATAAGCTCAAGCTAGAGCTTAAGAAGATCACAGACAAGGATGTTCAGATCAATATCTTTGAAGTGCGACGTCCGGACCTTGAAGCTACAATTGTAGCGGATAGCATTGCCCGACAGCTCGAGGGGCGTGTCAACTACAGGCGTGCCTGCAAGCAAGCTATTGCCAACTCAATGAGAGCTGGTGCTGAAGGCATAAAGATTCAGCTCAGTGGTAGGCTCAACGGTGCAGAGATGGCTAGAAGCGAGACCTTGAAAGAGGGTCGTATCCCACTGCATACATTTAGAGCAGACATTGACTATGCACTCGATCCAGCGCTTACCAAGGTAGGTCTGATAGGTGCAAAGGTGTGGATCTGCCGTGGTGAGCTATACGGTAAGCAGGACCTTTCACCAGACTTTAGTCAGCCACGCGATAATCGCCGCCAGGGTGTAGGCTATCGCTGTTCACGCCGTGGACGTGGCGGTCGCGGCGGACGTGGCGGGAAGCGTAGAAATGCCTAAGAAACTTGGTGTCACTTACGCTTAATCGTAATAAGGTGATATCCATTTGAGAACGTACCAAAAGGGATATAGAGATGTTACAACCGAAGAAAACTAAATATAGAAGACAGCAGAAGGGGCGCCAAAAGGGTGTAGCTCAGCGTGGCAATCAATTGGCGTTTGGCTCCTTCGGGATTAAAGCCCTGCAGACTAAGTGGATCACAGGTCAGCAGATAGAGGCTGCTCGTGTCGCTGTTACGAGATATATGCAGCGTCAAGGTCAGATCTGGGTGCGCATATTCCCCGACAAGCCGATAACAAAGAAGCCAGCAGAGGTGCGAATGGGTAAAGGTAAAGGTTCGCCCGAAGGCTTTGTGGCACCCGTAACGCCTGGCCGCATACTTTTTGAAGTAGAGGGAGTAAGCTATGATGTAGCTAAGGAGGCACTACGTCTCGCAGCTCAGAAGCTTCCGGTGACTACTAAGTTTGTGGTCAGAAGGGATTACGACTTCGATAAGAAGTGATTGCTTCTTAGATATCAGTAGTTACAATAAGACTGAACACGCGTAGCAATATTGTTGATTATGAGACATAGTGAACTGAGAGCTCTCTCAATCCAAAATTTAGAGGAGCGGGTAAGTGCTGAGAGACTTGCTTACCAAAAAATGAAGTTGGCGCACAGGGTTACCCCAATGGATAGACCCTCTATGCTTACAGAGAAGAGACGCGAAGTGGCTCTTTTGATGACTATCCTAGAGGAAAAGCGTCGTGAAGAGTCTCTGAATAGTGATGATAAAGAATAATAGGTCTTCACACTAGGATGGAAAATAGAAAGTTAAGAAAAGTAAGACAGGGTGTCGTCACCAGCAATAAAATGGATAAGTCCATTACAGTGATGGTGGAGTGGAAAGAGAAGCACCCAAAGTACGGTAAGTTCGTCACGAAGAGTAAGAAGTACCACGCTCATGATGAGAAGAATGAGTGCAGCGAAGGTGACGTGGTTAAGATCATGGAGACTCGCCCCCTGAGTAAGACTAAGACCTGGCGACTAGTCCAGATCGTAGAGAAGGCTCAGTGACCTGGAGATCACATGAACTGAGACCCCTCTTAGTCCATAAGTGAGTACTACGTGACGTGTTTTTGCAAATATAGAGAGTGTTATGATACAACAAGAGTCGAGGCTTAATGTAGCCGATAATAGTGGGGCCAAGGAAGTCCTTTGCATCCGTGTCTTGGGAGGTACACGACGCAAGTATGCATCCATCGGTGATATCATCGTTGTGACTGTGAAGAGTGCTGTGCCTGGAGGTGAAATGAAGAAGGGTACTGTATCAAGAGCAGTAATCGTGCGTACTAAGAAGGAAGTTCGTCGTGCAGACGGATCTTATATTCGCTTTGATGACAATGCATGTGTACTGCTCAATGCTTCCGGTGATATTCGTGCGACACGTATTTTTGGACCGGTGGCACGTGAAGTGCGAGCAGTGAACATGAAGATTGTCTCTCTAGCTCCTGAGGTGCTATAATGAAACTCCTTAAAACAGTATAGAACCCACAAGTAAGGTATTTAAGGAAGAGGATAAAGAGCAATTTTATGAGTAAGTTTCATATAAAGAAAGGTGACACAGTATATGTGAACGCCGGAGAAGACAAAGGAAAGACTGGACGTGTGCTTATGGTCGATACCAAGAAGCAGCGTGCCATCGTCGAAGGTATAAACTTCATCACCAAGCGTACCAAGCCAAGTGCACAGCACCCACAAGGCGGACTTGTAAAACGTGAGGCATCAGTCCATATCTCTAACCTTAACCCTGTAGATCCTAAGAGTAACGCCCCTACACGTATAGGGAGAAGACGCAGTGAGGATGGACGTCTGGTAAGGTACTCCAAGAGATCAGGCGAGGAGCTAAAGTAAAATGGATATAACCATCTGATAGAATACTGAAGATGTCTACTGAGAATTTAACTAAAGATTATAAAGAACGGATTGTACCGGCCTTGATGAAGGAGTTTGGCTATACTAGCGTGATGCAGGTGCCAGTCCTAGAGAAGATAGTCATCAACCAGGGTATAGGTGCAGCTACAGATGATAAGAAGCTCATCGAGGTTGCTGCTTCAGAGCTTGCACTCATCACTGGTCAAAAGCCTGTAGTGACTTATTCAAAGAAAGATATTTCTAACTTTAAACTTCGTAAGGGTAATCCCATCGGAGTAATGGTCACGTTGCGTAAGGCGAAGATGTATGAGTTTCTAGAGAGACTGATACGTATCGCACTTCCACGTATTAGAGACTTTAGAGGTGTATCCACTCGCCTTGATGGTAGAGGTAACTACACACTAGGAGTTACGGAGCAGATCATTTTTCCAGAAATCAACCTAGAGTCCGTCTCTAAGATCATGGGTATGAATATCACCTTCGTGACTACAGCTAAGACAGACGAGGAGGGTTATGCACTGCTTCGCGAGTTTGGCATG
The DNA here is from genome assembly GCA_030532365.1 of Porphyromonas sp. GTDB lineage: Bacteria > Bacteroidota > Bacteroidia > Bacteroidales > Porphyromonadaceae > Porphyromonas_A. The sequence continues at coordinate 40,477 of JAUNLH010000010.1, read as the reverse complement.
CCCTTTAAGAAGAGCGAAGAGTAATATCAAATAATATAGAAGAGAGGAAAAGCACATGGCTAAAGAATCGATGAAAGCTCGGGAAGAGAAGAGAGCTCGTTTGGTCGCTAAGTACGCTGATAAGCGTGCTAGGCTGAAAGCCGAAGGTGACTATGAGGCGCTTCAGAAACTCCCACGCAATGCCAGTCCTGTACGCCTACACAACCGTTGTAGCGTCACGGGTCGTCCTAGGGGATACATGAGACTTTTTGGTCTATCTCGCATTCAATTTAGGGAGATGGCATCTAAGGGTCTGATCCCTGGTGTCAAGAAGGCAAGTTGGTAACCAGAGCTTTCTAACAACGCAAGAGGAGGAGGGAGTGCTAGTGCGTTTGTTGACAAACTGGTTTGAGTGTAAGGCAAGAGCATTAGTGAAGTAAAGTATTAAACATTATCTGGCTATTTGAGAGATTAGTGACATGCTACACTATTTAGTCAGAACAATTTAACAACAGAGAACATGACAACAGATCCAATTGCAGACTTCCTGACTCGCATCCGCAATGCGATCACTGCGAAGCACAGAGTTGTTGAGATCCCGGCAAGCAAGCAAAAGCTTGCTATGACCAAGATCCTTTTTGAGAAGGGATATATTCTTAACTATATGTTGGTTGAGAATGGTCCTCACAGCACTATTAAAATCGCTCTTAAGTACGACGTCGTAACAAAGGAGAGCGCCATCAAGCACCTACAGCGTGTATCTACCCCAGGTCTCCGCAAGTATGCCGGACACAAGGAGCTCCCAAGAGTCCTCAATGGTCTTGGTGTTGCGATCCTCTCTACATCAAGAGGTCTTATGACGAATAAGGAGGCAGCCGAACTAGGCATCGGAGGAGAAGTGCTTTGCTACGTCTATTGATGCTATAATTGTATAGGACACTAAGAAAAGATAGAAGATATGTCAAGAATAGGAAAAATGCCCATCTCTATCCCAGATAAGGTCGAAGTTACTATCAAGGATAGCATTGTTTACCTTAAAGGACCAAAAGGCGAGCTGTCACAACAGGTTGACACTCGCATTAAGGTGAACATTGAGGATGGTGAGATCCACTTCGTTCGCCAGTCAGAATCTAAGGATGAGAAGGCACTACACGGTCTGTATAGATCGCTAGTAAATAACATGGTTGTAGGAGTAACAGAGGGCTACACAAAGACACTAGAGCTTATCGGTGTAGGCTACCGTGCTACTAACCAAGGTCAGTTACTTGAGCTTACCTTAGGTCTTGCTCACCCCATCTATATGATGTTACCACCAGAGATCAAGGTAGAGACTAAGATGGAGCGCAACAAGGCACCACTGATCATCCTTGAGAGTGCAGATAAGCAACTCCTAGGTATGGTGTGTGCAAAGATTAAGTCATTCCGCAAGCCAGAGCCATACAAGGGTAAGGGTATTAAGTTTGTTGGTGAGTACATCCGTAGAAAATCCGGTAAGGTGGCTGCAGCTAAGTAAGCCATTCTGACGAAAGAAGTATACTAGAACTATGTCAAAAAATAGAAATAGAAGACTCAGAATTAAGAGACGTATTCGCAAGACAATAAACGGTACCGCAGCTAGACCACGTCTTACAGTATTCCGCAGTAATAAGCAGATATATGCTCAGATCATCAATGATGACGAGGGTGTAACTATGGTTTCTGCTGACTCTCGTGCCATAACTGATAAGGCTACCAGTAAGGAGATTGCAGCTCAGGTAGGTGAGCTTATTGCTCAACGTGCCAAGGACGCTGGGATTGAGACTGTTGTTTTTGATCGTAATGGCTACTTGTATCACGGTAGAGTGAAGGAGTTAGCTGATGCTGCTCGTAATACAGGATTGGTATTCTAAACTGACGGAAATTATAAGAGAGGATAGAATATGAAGAAAGTTAACTCTATAAATGGTCTAGAGCTGAAAGAGCGCCTAGTAGCTATTAAGCGTGTATCCAAGGTAACCAAGGGTGGTCGTACCATGTCACTTGCAGCCATCGTGGTGGTAGGTAACGAAGATGGGATCGTCGGTTATGGTCTGGGCAAGGCTTCTGAGGTGAGTACAGCAATTGCTAAGGGGACAGAGGCAGCAAAGAAGAATTTGTTTGAGGTACCTATCCATAATGGCACCATCCCTCACGAGCAAAAGGTGAGATATAGTGGTGCTCAGGTGATGCTCAAGCCAGCGAGTGAAGGTACTGGAGTAGTGGCCGGCGGTGCCATGCGTGCCGTGCTTGAGAGCGTAGGTATTACAGATGTACTAGCAAAGAGTCATGGCTCTAGCAACCCCCACAACCTCGTAAAGGCTACATGTCTTGCGCTCTCCAAGATGAGGAGCCCTATGGATGTGGCTAAGGCACGTGGTGTCTCAGTAGAGAAGGTGTTCAAGGGCTGAAGATTTTACACTTAGGAGATAAGCACATAATAAAATGAGCGATACAATAAAGATAAAGCAGATAAGAAGCCGTATTCGCTGCCCAAAGGATCAGAAAGCAGCTCTTAATGCCCTTGGGCTGAAGAAGCTTCATAATGTTGTAGAGGTCGAGGATAACCCATCTGTACGTGGAAACATACAGAAAGTACGCCACCTCATTGAGGTCGTTGAGGAGTAAGTCCTTTGAGCTTGAGTATATTTTTACATTCAGACACAATTGATAAGTAATAAGATATGGATCTATCAAGATTAACTCCTGCCAAAGGATCTACTAAGACACGTAAGAGACTCGGTAGAGGGGTAGGCAGCGGACTAGGAAGGACATCGTCTCGCGGACATAAGGGAGCACAAAGTCGTTCTGGCTACTCTAGGAGAGTAGGCTTTGAGGGCGGTCAGATGCCTCTCCAGAGACGAGTCCCAAAGTTTGGCTTCCGTAGCCCTAATAAAGTGGAGTATAAGCCTATCAACCTAGATGTTTTACAGCAGCTGTCTGAGGACAAGGGTCTGACTGAGATCGGTGTAGAGCAGATAGTCATGATGGGTAGAGCTGACCAAAGCGATCTAATAAAGATCCTTGGAGGGGGTACTCTATCCGCAAAGCTAAAGGTCTCAGCACATGCCTTTTCAACTTCTGCAAAGGAGGCTATCGAAAAGGCTGGAGGGGAAGTCATTGTTCTAAAAAGATAAAGAATAAGAGCAATTATGAAGTTTGTTCAAACGATACGTAATATCTGGAAGATAGAGGATCTGCGAGTCAGGATAACGACTACGATTTGGCTGATCATAATTTATCGTCTTGGTACTACCATCGTTCTCCCAGGTATTGACCCATCATCACTCGTAGCTCTGAGAGCTCAGACACGAGGTGGCTTGATGGCACTCCTTGATATGTTTTCAGGAGGTGCCTTTAGCAATGCCTCTATACTAGCTCTAGGTATCATGCCATATATCTCTGCATCAATCGTAATGCAGTTGTTGGCGATAGTAGTGCCTAGCATACAGAAGCTACAGAGAGAGGGCGAAAGTGGTCAGCGAAAGATCAACCAGTGGACTAGGTATCTAACCATCATTATATTGTTGGTACAGGGACCAATTTATTTGGTTAACCTACGTCATCAGATGATGGCAGCCGGTGCAGCGATGCCAGCCGGATTTTGGTTTAGCTTTACCTCAACCATATACATGGCTGCTGGCTCAATGTTTATACTTTGGCTAGGAGAGCGTATCACGGATAAGGGTATTGGTAATGGAGTCTCCATGATCATCCTTGTGGGTATTATAGCTAGATTCCCACAAGCATTAGTAAACGAGTTCATACTACGATTCCAGAGCCCTGGAGGGATATTCATGTTCTTGTTAGAGATTGTCCTGCTCTTGGCTGTTATCGCTGGTGCTATTTTGCTCGTGCAGGGTACTCGTAGAATACCCATTCAGTATGCACGCCGTACTGTCGGAAACCGCATGTATGGTGGAGCACGCCAATACTTGCCTCTCAAGGTGAATGCGGCAAACGTGATGCCTATCATTTTTGCTCAGGCGATCATGTTTATCCCTATCCAACTTATGGGCTATGGCAGCGGTAGTACTTCGAACTTTATGCAGTCCTTTGCGACTGGATCAGGCTTCTGGTACAACTTTATCTTTGCCGTAATGATCATCCTCTTCACCTATTTCTATACTGCTGTGACTATTAACCCTAGTCAGATTGCTGATGATCTGAAAAGGTCTAATGGCTTCATCCCAGGCGTTAAGCCAGGAAAGGCAACAAAGGAGTATATCGATAGCGTGATGAGCAAAATTACATTGCCAGGGGCTCTGTTCCTTGCCATTGTAGCCATTTTGCCTGCATTTGCGAGGATGCTGAATATCTCCCAGGAGTTCTCTCAATTCTTCGGTGGTACGTCGCTGATTATCCTTGTTGGTGTGGTGCTTGATACTTTACAGCAAGTTGAGAGTCAGTTGCTACAGCACCACTACGATGGTTTGTTACAAACTGGGCGTATTAAGGGTAGAGCTGGTAATCTATACTGATACGAATCGAAGTGCGACTGACAAGTAGGATGGACTCATGAGACAGATTTTTCTAAAGACAGCAGAGGAGATAGAGCTATTGTACTTAGCCAATCAACTCGTAGGTCGTACGCTGGCTGAGCTTGCAAAGCACATCAAGCCCGGCGTGACTACCGGGCAGTTAGACTCTTTAGCTCATGACTTTATCCTCGACCATGGTGCTACTCCTGCCTTTCTAGGATACGATGGATTTCCAGGAAGTATCTGTACTTCTGTCAACGAACAAATCGTTCATGGGATCCCTTCAGACAAGGTGGTATTGAAGGAGGGAGATATCATCAGCGTAGATTGTGGTACGTTCATGAATGGCTTCACTGGAGATAGTGCTTTTACCTTTCCAGTGGGAGAGGTAACCCCAGAGATCCAACACTTGCTTAAGACCACCCTTCACTCACTTGAGCTTGGCATTGATGCTGTGCAAAGTGGTAAGCGTATTGGTGACATAGGACACGCCGTCCAGAGCTACTGCGAGTCCGAAGGTCTTAGTGTCGTAAGGGAGTTTGTTGGTCATGGTATCGGTAGGTCTATGCATGAGGCACCCAACGTACCTAATTATGGTAGACGTGGCACCGGTCCTGTGATTGAGGAGGGGCTCTGTATATGTATAGAGCCGATGATCAACATGGGTAGCAAGAACATCGTCGCAGAAGATGATGGTTGGACAGTTCGCACCAAGGATAGAAAGCCATCTGCTCACTACGAGCACTGTATCGCTGTTGTAAACGGTCGGGCAAAGAAGATGAGCACATTTGACTTTATCTTTGACGTATTAGACGAGACTACTTTCTTGAAGTAGGAATAGATTAACAACTAAATAGAGAAAAGGAGAGAAAAAGATATTTATGGCAAAGCAGCCCCATATAGAGCAGGATGGTACGATACTAGAAGCACTATCCAACGCTATGTTTAAGGTAGAGCTAGATAATGGCCACGAAATAACTGCGCATATCTCTGGCAAGATGAGGATGCACTACATCAGAATTCTGCCTGGAGACCGGGTGAAAGTAGAGATGTCGCCTTATGATTTGAGCAAAGGTCGTATCTCTTACCGCTATAAGTAATAAATTTGCTAAATTTGCACACTAAATAAAGGAGAGTTAGTAGCCATGAAGGTAAGAACATCACTAAAGAAGCGAACTGCCGACTGCAAGATTGTACGTCGGAAAGGACGTCTTTATATTATAAACAAAAAGAATCCCAAGTTCAAGCAGCGCCAGAAGTAAGCCTTCACTGCAGCTTGAATAAATAATTCACACACAGATAGGATATGTCAGTAAGAATTGTTGGTGTCGACCTTCCGCAGAATAAGCGTGGTGTCATTGCACTTACCTATATCTATGGAATAGGGAGGAGCAGTGCAGCCACTATCTTGAGCAAGGCGGGAGTCAACGAAGACACTAAAGTGAAGGATTGGAGCGACGAAGAGGCCGCTGCCATCCGTGAGATCATCTCTACTGAGTTTAAGGTAGAGGGTGACCTACGTAGCGAGACGCAGCTTAATATCAAGCGCCTGATGGATATCGGCTGCTATCGTGGTGTGCGCCACCGTATCGGGCTTCCTGTGAGAGGGCAGAGCACAAAGAATAACGCTCGTACTCGTAAGGGACGTAAGAAGACGGTTGCTAATAAGAAGAAAGTTACTAAGTAAGTAGAAGCAGATGGCAAAGAAGACGACAACAACAAGAAGGAGAAGCGCTCAGGTTGATCCTGTAGGTCAGGCTCACATCCACTCTACGTTCAATAACATTATCATCACCCTAACTAACAATCAGGGGCAAGCTATTTCTCAGTCCAGCGCAGGTAAGATGGGCTTTAGGAGCTCAAAGAAGAATACACCCTATGCTGCTCAGATGGCTGCTCAGGATTGTGCAAAGGTAGCTTACGATGCGGGTCTTCGCAGAGTTACTGTTTATGTCAAGGGACCAGGTAACGGACGAGAGAGCGCTATTCGTACGATTCACGGAGCAGGCATTGAGGTGATGGAGATCGTAGACGTCACTCCAATACCACACAATGGTTGCCGCCCTCCTAAGAGGCGTAAACCGTAATTTATAGACAGTAAAACCTTGCTCCTTCGTGATGAGGGGTGCACGTATTTTGATAAGATCATAATCGCTCCTATGATATTTCCTGGAGAGAAGGTCGACTCGCAGCTGTACGGGCATACTTTCATGTGATTGATACGGAGAGTGAGAGTTATATATGTATAGGTTGAATTTTAACTAATACAACAGACAGTAATAAGAAATGGCAAGATATACTGGCCCACGCGCTAAAGTAAATAGAAGGTTTGGAGAGCCTGTCTTTGGCAACGTAAAAAGTAAAAAGAATTACCCTCCTGGAGAGCACGGCAATAGTCGCCGTCGTAGAAGCTCTGAGTATGGGTTGCAGCTGCGCGAAAAACAGATAGCAAAGTACACTTATGGAGTACAAGAGAAGCAGTTCCGTAATCTTTACGAGCGTGCTTCACGTCTTCCAGGTGTTCGTGGTGAAGTCCTGATACAGCTATTAGAGCGTCGTCTGGACAATGTTGTTTTTCGCCTCGGTTTGGCACGTACACGTGCTGCAGCACGTCAGTTAGTCAATCACAGACACATCATCGTTGATGGTCAGGTGGTAGACATCCCATCCTACACCGTTAGTCCGGGACAGGTGATAGGTATACGCGAGCGTTCCAAGAGCTTAGAGGTGATCTCTGACGCTGTTCACAGTGGATCACATTCGCTATATCCATGGCTAGCTTGGGACAATGCTACCATGAGTGGCACATTCCTACACATTCCGGAGCGTGCAGACATTCCAGAAAACATCAAGGAGCCGCTTATCATTGAGCTATTCTCCAAGTAATTTGTTTTCATCTCGCTGTGTGTTAATCTATTTCAAGAGAAGAATATGGCTTTAATCGAATTTCAAAAACCGGATAGAGTGCTGATGCAGGAGTCTACTCCTACGCATGGCAAGTTTGAGTTCAAACCTCTTGAGCCCGGCTATGGCATGACCATAGGAAACGCACTTAGGCGGATTTTACTTTCTTCTCCGGAAGGCTTTGCTATTAGCTCCATCAAGATCGAGGGAGTGAAGCATGAGTTTGACTCCATCCCTGGAGTAGTGCAGGATGTCACCAACATCATTCTTAACCTCAAGCAAGTACGCTTCAAGCAGATCGTTGCTGATGAGAATGAAGAGACAGTCACGCTTACAGTATCTGGCAAGGACTCTGATGTATTTAAGGCAGGAGACATTTCTTCTGAGCTTTCTAGCTTTGAAGTCCTGAACAAGGATCTTGTGATTTGTGAGCTTGACAGCTCTGCCTCTTTCCAGATTCAGTTGTTCATCGACAAGGGTAGAGGATGGATCGCTGCAGAGGAGATCCAGGAGAGCTTTGACGATCCCTTCCGTATCGCTATCGACGCTATCTACACTCCGATCACGAATGTGAAGATAACTGTTGAGAATACACGTGTAGGAGAGCGTACAGACTACGATAAGCTGCTGCTCGAGGTAGATACCGACGGCTCTATTTCTCCCAAGGAGGCACTTAAGGAGGCAGCACATATCCTGATACACCACTTCTCTCTCTTTAGCGATGAGAATATTGATGAGGAGCTAGAGGCACAGGTAGAGGAAGAGCCTTTCGACGAAGAAGCGTTAATGACAAGACAGCTCTTGAAGAGCAAGTTGGCTGATCTTGGGCTTTCAGTACGTGCGCTTAACTGTTTGCGTGCTGCAGAGGTCGAGACACTGGGTGATCTTGTCAAGTATGACAGCGAGCAGCTGCTGAAGTTTAGAAACTTTGGAAAGAAGTCACTCGCTGAGGTAGAGAAGCTTCTTGAAGGGTTAGATCTTACCCTTGGGATGGATATTTCTAAGTATAAGTTAGATAAAGAGTAATACAGACATTACTAGTCATGAGACATAATAAAAAACATAATAAGCTCACCCGTACTGCTGCGCATCGCGATGCGATGCTTTCCAATATGGCATCTTCGCTCATTATGGAAAAGCGTATCAATACTACGCTTCCCAAGGCAAAGGCACTCAGGGTTTACGTTGAGCCCCTCATCACGAAGTCAAGAGAGAATACTACTCACTCTAGGCGTGTAGTATTTAGCCAATTACAGAATAAGTATGCTGTAACTGAGCTTTTCGATACAGTCGCTCCAAAGGTAGGAGATCGCCCAGGTGGCTATACTCGTATCCTCAAGCTGGGTAAGCGTCAGGGTGATGATGCTATGATGTGCCTTATCGAGCTAGTTGACTTTAACGAGGATCGTGTCAAGGAGGAGAAGAAGAGTGCCTCTGGAAAGAAGACCCGTCGCTCTCGCCGTGGCAGTGGCAGTTCAAAGTCAGCAGAAGCTGCAAAAAAGGCTGCAGTGAACAATGAGGTCGCTACCGAGGCAGAAGCTTCTAACGCACAACCATCATCTGATAAGGTAGAGGAGTAAAGTTCCGCACCGGCAAGCCTTACAGGTTTATTTATACGAGGTAGGACAATGGTCAATAGCTGTTGTCCTACTTTTTATGCCAACTCCTGGCGTGCCCCCTATCTAGTATGAGTGAGAAGAAGTTATAGTATGTCTCCTCTTGTTGCCATCCTAGCTTTTCTGTCGGAGCGCTGAGCCTCCACTCACTCGGTGTATAAGAGAGGAGCAGACCGAATATTCAGTCTGCTCCTTTAATCTTATATATCAAGGTCAGCTCTGATTAGATGCCGAGCTTGCCACGAATGTGAGAGGGGATTGCGTCCTTATGAACGACAATATTCATAGTCTTGCCCTTTACGAAGGCCTCACTCATGTACCAGATACCCTCATAAGTACCTGCAGCACCCCAAGAGTTCTTGATAAGATAAAATTTCTTGCCATTTTGATCTCTTGCGATACCATATGCCACCATACCATGGTCATCGGTGAGAGATAGATCGTTAAATCCCTCTTGTCTGTACTCCTGTGTTACGTTTATCTCAGGAGTGTTAGGATTACGAACAGCCTTCTGGATCATGCTGCGGCGATCTGTAGGTGATGCGCCAACCCATCTCTCTTGGTCAGAGCCAAAGGTTGAGGGAGTATCTACATCGATTAAGACAGCTAGACCGTCACGGGTAAATCCAGGCTCACTCACGTCGCCACCCCAAGCTACAGCGTAGTTGTTGCGGATCGCATTGTCCATGATCTCCTCAAGCTCCTCGATAGGTACGTTGTACGAACTACCGTGGCGCCAGTTATCGGGGATCTCGAGCACAAATGTGCTGTAGTATGGGTGATGTGTGTAGGATGATATAGAGACATAGTTGTTCATCTCGAGACCTAGAGCATCGCGGAAGCTCTCTGGGCTGTAGCTTTTGCCATTGTAGGTAAAGCTCTCTGGTGCTTTCCCTAGGTAAGCATCAATGATCCCGTTGAAGCCTGCCTTCCATGCAGTAGAGAGGTTTCCGGTCTTGCCCATGATTCTGATCAGAGCATCGAGATAGCCCTTAGCCACGGCTTCCATCTCACTGTGTGCGTGACGCTCTGTACCATAGTTTAGCCCCGTCATCTCTGTCAGCGGTACGATCCCGTGCTGCTTGATAATGGTCATCACATCGCCAAAAGCGCCACCTTGTGCGAAGTTAAGGTTGCCATGGTAGCGGACATAGTCTACAGCCTTGTCTTTGTAGCTCTGAGCTACTACATACATAGGTGATAGATTGACCAGGATACCGCTCTCTCGCATTGCCTCTATCTCAAAGAAGCCGAGCCCACTGAATGACCAGCAAGTCCCGCTATTACCTTGATCTTGTATAGGTGTGATCTCAAGAACCTTCTCGTCGGTAAATTGATAGGTTGGTTCGTTCTCCTGCGCTTGTGTCGACGCAAAGCCGCCCAAAGCAAGGGTTAGGATAAGTAGTGATTTTGTAAATTTGTTCATAAATATTTGCTCTTATATAGAGGTAAATGAATGTGTAATTTTCTTCTTAGAGAATTGGCCGAAGTTTCAGCTCCTCTGCCATCTGTTTGAACCACTTATTATGTTTGGCGAAATAGTCAAACTTCTCTCTCGGAGTAATAGGCCCTATGATAGATGGATCTTTCTCTACATGATACTCCAAAACTAAATGGTCGTTTTCCAGTCTATCACACAAGTGCCGGAGTAGATCAGGACTTGCCTCGTCTACTAGTTGCTCCTGCGTGGTGTTTTTAAATCTCAGCTGGATAGTATGACCATCGTCTGCTAGTTTTGGGTGGCTGCCGCGCAGCGCTTCCTTCATGATAATTCTATCTAACTTGGAGATAAATTCACTCCATGCTATCTCCAGTTGCTTCTGCGTCACAGGGTTGCTACGCTTCTCTCGCGTTGACGGGGCGCTCTCGCGTTCTTTGGGCGACTCTTTGATACCGGTGCGCTTGCCCTGGCTGATGGAGTAGCCATACTGTACTTGAGCATTATTGGGGGTGCGAGACGCTGTTTTCTGCTGGGCATTAAGTTTTGACGTCTCTCTTACGGTCGAGATGGTTACACGACGCGGTTGAGGTTGTGCTATTTGCTGTGGTGCCTTGGCAGTAGGAGGTGCCTGTTGCGTAGCAGAGGATGTAGGTGTTTCAGAGGTGGTGCCATCTGATGGTGTAGGATTCTCCGGCTCGGATGGTGTGCGGAGGGCGCTTTTCTTGCTTCTTTCGCACATACTTAGGAGTGCCATCTCAAGCGCTAGTCGCCTTTCATTACTACTCTTATACTTGGCGCCTACTGATGAGCTGGTCTTCAGAAACTCCCATAGCAGATAGCTAGGAGTATAAGCACCCGCCTTCTTCATCCTCTCCTTGACCATCGAAGGAGCCTCAATAAGCTCAAATGTGTCTGGAGTCTGCGCCAAGAGAACATTGCGGAGGAAGTTGGAAAAACCATGCATGATGATGTCTCCTTCGTATCCTTTTGCAAGCAACCTGTCTATGATCCCCAAGACTTTGGCATGATTCCCGTTAAGAATGTAGCCAAGCAGAGAGAAGTATTCGTCTTCATCAAGCAGGTTAAGGTTGGCACGCACCCCCTCCATCGTTATTCGTCCATTGCCAAAGCCGGCAATCTGGTCAAACATACTCAGGGCATCTCGCATACCACCATCTGCACTCATAGCTATGAGGTATAGCGCTTCCGACTCTGCCTCTATATGCTCCTCTTGTGCGATGTATTGTAGGTGTTTGGCGATATCCTCACTTGTGATTCGGTTGAAGTCATGTACCTGACACCTAGATATAATCGTGGGGAGGACCTTATGCTTTTCTGTTGTTGCAAGGATAAATATCGCGTGAGCGGGTGGCTCCTCCAGCGTCTTTAGGAAGGCATTAAATGCTGCCGTAGAGAGCATGTGCACCTCGTCGATGATGTAGACACGGTATTTCCCAAGTGTAGGGGAGATATAGACCTGCTCTATGAGCGATCTGATGTCATTCACCGAGTTGTTGGAGGCAGCGTCCAGCTCCAGTACATTATAGGAGCGTTGCTCATTGATCGCCATACAGCTCTCACAGGCATTGCAAGCTTCCCCCTCCGGGGTGCGATTCTGACAATTGATTGTTTTGGCAAAGATCCGCGCGCAGGAGGTCTTCCCAACACCCCTAGGCCCACAAAAGAGATATGCGTGCGATAGCTTATCCTGCTGGATGGCATTTTTAAGGGTGGTGGTCAAGGCCTCTTGCCCTACCACACTCTTAAAGGTGCTAGGGCGGTACTTCCTCGCTGAAACTACGAAGTCACTCATTCTCTACTTCCGAACTTAAAGGGTCTGCAGCTGCATCTCAAAGAGAAGAAGCATCGAAATTGATAGGAAGCATGTCGCGACAGTCTTTCACGATCGTTGTCTCCTCCGGACCAGCTAGTAACACTCTAAATGGGTGTTTATGGCGGTCAGCGGTCTCTAGAAACACCTGACGGCAAGCTCCGCAGGGAGCAGCAAGGCGCACCTGTGTGCCCTCTCCTCCTTTGACTGCTACTACTGCCAGTGCCTCTACAGGATCATTGGGATGGTGTGCCCCTGCATAAAATAGTGCCGTCCGCTCAGCACAAAGACCTGAGGGATAGGCAGCATTTTCCTGATTGGAGCCTGAGACGATGTGACCACTTGCTAGGCGTGCCGCTGCTCCGACATGAAATTTGGAGTAGGGAGCATAGGCTTCTTTTGCGATCTTCAACGCCTCTGAGATCAATTCTTGATCTTCTCGTACTAATTCACTTGTGGGTGCTACCTCGAGAGGTATGACTATTTCTTTTCTTTTCATGGCATCTCCTCTTGTCTACTTCTGATAAAGATACAGATTTTCCTCTATTTCCCACCAATTTATGGGTACTCGTGTAAGATAAGGAGAGGGGGCGGTAGCGGTTGCTACTCACCCCCTCATATTCTGAGGTGCTAGTATTATCCGATATGTCTATGAGCACTTACGCAGTCCATGAGGTGGTTCAGCGTAGTGCAAATATACTACACAAAAATAGGCACTATCCTATTT
>JAUNLH010000010.1:0-27473 GCA_030532365.1 Porphyromonas sp. | reverse complement strand
CATCCATTTTGATGCCTTTTCATCCGTTTTGATGGACTCCAGTGTAGCGATGATCCGACTCTAGAGGGCAGCTATAACGTCTATTTCGACTAAGCCGTTGGCGGGTAGCCCCTTGACTGCATAGGCGCAGCGGGCAGGGTAGGGCGCAGAGAAGTGCTTCGCATACACTTCATTAACCTTTGCGAAGTCCCCCATGTCGGAGAGGAAGACTGTAACCTTCACCGCGTCATCCAGCTGTAGTCCTGCCTCCTTGAGGATCACTTTGATGTTTTTGAATACCTGCTCTGCTTGCTCTTCTACCTTGTCCGACACCATCTTGCCAGTAGCGGGATCAATGCCTAGCTGCCCTGAGACAAAACATAAGCCATTGGCAACAATAGCTTGTGAGTATGGTCCGATTGCAGCTGGTGCTAAGTCGCTTTTAATCTCTTTTTTCATAACTAATCTCTATTTGTTTGTACTATGTTTTAGATATTTTTCTGTCGTACGATCTCATAGATCAGGATCCCGGTTGCCACCGAGACATTAAGAGAGCCGATGTCGCCATACATAGGTATCCGTACGAGATGATCCGCCCGCTTTAGAGTCTGCTCAGAGAGCCCCTTCCCTTCAGACCCCATGATGACAGCCAATGAGCCAGTCAGAGGGGCGTCATACATTAGTTCATCACTCTTCTCTGTTGCACCGATCAGCTTCAGTCCGGACTGCTGTAGGTAGTCAAGCGTGGCGGGCAGGGAGGACTCTCTGCACACTGGGATGCGGAAGAGCGCTCCAGATGAAGTCTTGATAGCATCTGCTGTGACAGAGACAGAGTTTTGCTCGAATATGACGATGGCATCAACTCCAGCACACTCGCATGTACGAGCAATAGCACCAAAGTTATGGACATCTGTGATGCCATCCAACACTACGATAAACGGCTCACGCCCCTCCTCATAGAGTGTGGGTATGAGCTGATCGAGCTGATGATATGCGGTCGCAGCCTTAATGGCAATGATTCCTTGGTGATTTTTTCTTGTCAAGCGGTTGAGCTTGGCTGATGGTACCTTGCGGATAGGGATGCGACGCTTCCCGATCACCTCTAGGAGCTGTTTCATCATTTCACTATCCGTCTCCCGTTTGAGGTAGATATGGTCAATCTCCACACCGGTATCGATCGCTTCAAGGACGGCACGGATGCCAAAGATCATTTCGTTCTGTTTCATAGTCCCTATATCTCTTATTTCTTATTAGCCAATGATAGGAGTTCACGTGCATGCTCTACGGCAGCTGCGGTTCGTTCGGCACCACTGAGCATCCCTGCGATCTCACTGATACGGTCCTCCTCAGATAGGTCGCGTATGTGCGTCACAAACTCTTTGTCGTTTTCTACCTTCTCAACCAGCAACTGATGGGAGGAGAGTGATGCTATCTGGGGTAGGTGGGTTATCGAGAGCACCTGCATATGGTGCCCCATGCGGCGCATCACTTGCCCTAATTTCTCAGCGATTTCACCGCTAACTCCGGCATCGATCTCGTCGAAGATGACAGTCGGCAAGACCGTATGCTCAGAGAGGATGGCTTTTAGTGACAACATAAAACGAGAGATCTCACCACCTGAGGCGATCTCACTGATGGGCTGGAGGGTCTTCTTTTTGTTTGTAGCAAAGAGGAAGTCGACAACATCAGCACCACCCTCCGTAAGGTGCCCCCAGGGTGTGATGCGTATCTCACAGGTGGCTCCAGCAATCCCTAGTTCGTTCATCAAGAGATGTAGCTGAGGGAGTAGCCTCTCGCCAGCTTCTCTCCGTCGTTGTGTGAGCTGCCCTGCAAGGTCTGTGGCAGCCTCCAGATGTCTGTCTGCCTCAGCTTTTAGTTGCAAGAGGTGGTCGTCGGAGTGATGAAGCTGATCGAGCTGTGCAGCATATTGGTCTCGTAGCTTTATTAGTTCGTCACTATCGGAGACATCGTGCTTATGGAGTAATCCCTGGATGAGATCTATGCGCTGTTCCATACGATCCAACTCTTCTGGATTGACCTCCAAGTTTTCGATGTAATTTTGTGCATCACGAAGTAGTTCGCTTAGCTCTACCTCCACCGTCTCTAGTCGCTCACACAGACCGGGAGCTGGTGGAAAATGAGGCGATATGCTCTCTAACTGTCTCGAGGCACGACCTATCATCAATAGAGGGCTTTCGTGCTCTCCTAGATCCTGATCTAGTCGGAGCAGTGCTCCCAGAGCTTCACCTATCTCCATGCTATGGTGGGCCGTAGCCAACTCACTCTTCAGCGTTTCAAACTCGCCCAACTTGAGGTCTGCCTCTACCAACTGCTGGTGCTGAAAGGTGATATAATCCTGATCTCTACGCTGTTCTTCAATCAAGCGTTCTTCCTCTTTCAGTTTTTTCTTTGCTGCAGTGTAGTTGAGATAGATCTGGTGGTATTCGTCTAGCAACTTACGATTGTCAGCCATGGTGTCCAGAATACTCATCTGGAAGTCACTGTTGCCGATCAGCATATTGTGGTGTTGCGAATGGATGTCCACCAGCCTCTCTCCGACCAGCTTCATCACTGCAGTAGTCACAGGGCTATCGTTGATAAAGGCTCTGCTCTTGCCGTTGGTGGTGAGCTCTCTCCTCAATATGGTCTGAGGGGAGAAGTCGAGGTCATGCTCAGCAAAAAGCTCTTCAATCCCCTCAATGCCATTGAGATTGCACTCCGCCTCTATAATCGCCTTAGCTGCCCCTGAGCGAATCGTCCGGAAGTCGGCTCGGTCACCTAGGATCAGACCAATAGCACCGATAAGGATCGACTTACCAGCTCCTGTCTCGCCGGTAATTGTGGTAAAGCCCTCGTGAAGATGCAATTCTTCTTCTTCGATCAGTATGAAGTCTTTGATATAAAGTCGCTGAATCATAGTTCAAACTTAGTGCCTGGCATGAGTCGTTGTAGGAGTTCTGTGAGTGACTGCTGTAACGATGGTGACAATGAGATCCGACTAAGTCGCTCATTGATCTCTGCTGACTTGGTGTCGGAGAAGTATTGAATCAAGGTGAGAGAGCTATTCTCCTCCCTAATCTTTTCTAATCCCTCCAACATCATGACCAGCAGTTCTCCATATTCTTCTGGGGTATCGCTATCTAGTGCTTCTCGATGATAAAAGTACCATAATTCTCTAAATCGAGTTCCCCATGCTCCCTTTATCTCTGACAAATGTCTTTGAGGTGCGAGATAGCTGCCTCCAAGGCTGAGATTGCTCCCAGCCCCATTTTGATATAACTCTTCAAACCTTGTCCTGTGCTCTTCCAGATAGGTCAAGAATGGTGTCCCGCCTAGAGATGCAAAGGAGTCGTAGTAGTATAAAGACCCCATCGTGATGTGGTAAAATAGGCGCCGGAAGAGCGGGTGCTCTGGCAGCGTGTTTCCTATACCTACACCTGTGTAACTGCGGTCAAGCTCAAATTCGATGTCACTCTCATTGGCTAGATACACCACGCTCTCAGATTCTTCGCCATATATTGGTCTTAGCATCACCAGCTCTAGGTCGCCCCTGTAGCGCGAGCCAATGGACTCTCTGATGCGAAGCTGTACTACTGTGCGTATCGGCTGGATAGGACTGTAGTTTACCTCCACATTTGGTCGGTAGCCTAGCAACATCTGCTGTAACTTCTCTTGCAGAGACGTCAGCTGAGGGATCTGCGTCTCTGCTACCCTGAGGGTAGTGACCTGTACCTCTGGAAAGATAAGCTGCTGTGCACTGACTTGCTGAGCGAAGAGTAGCCCCAAGGCAAGCAGAAAGTATTTGACTGTAGTGCGTACTATAGGAGAGCTATACAAGGTCTGTAAGTGTCTCTATGATGTATCCTGCGATCTCTTGCTTGGACGCCAGCGGAGAGTCGAGTATGAGCTCATCACGATTGTTGTAGATGGTCACCTTGTTGGTCTCTGTGCCAAATCCAGCTCCTTGATCTTGCAAAGAGTTGACCACAAGTAGGTCGAAGTTCTTAGCTTCCATCTTGCGATGTAGTTCACTCTCCTTTACCTCCGTCTCCAGTGCAAACCCAATATGTATCTGCCCCTCCTCCTTCTTAGCTCCGAGAGAAGCCGCTATGTCTGGGTTTTGAATCAGATGTAAGAGTAGCTCTTCCTTTCCCTCACGTTTGATCTTTGCTTCTGCTTCTTTGTCAGCACGGTAGTCCGCCACTGCAGCACAAAATATAGCGACATCATACGCTCCATCTCTATCCAAGCACGCCTCATGCATCTCAAGGGCACTCTCGACTTTGATGATCTCGATATTTTCACCCATCGGCAATTGCTCTACAGGTCCGGTGATAAAGATCACGGCACCCCCGCGCTCACTTATCACTTCAGCGAGTGCTGCGCCCATCTTACCGGTGGAGTAGTTACTGATGTAGCGTACAGGGTCTATGCGTTCTCTGGTAGGACCGGAAGTGATCAGGAAGTGCATTCCTTCGAGGGGTAAGTTCCCAATCGGCTTAAGCGCATGCTCAATGCGTCGGAGGATCTCCTCTGGCTCTTCCATGCGCCCTTTCCCTATTAGATGGCTCGCAAGCTCCCCACGTCCTGGCTCTACCAACTCGACGTCCCACCCCTTCAGGATCTGTAGTGAGCGCTCTGTCGATGGATGTGCGTACATATCCATATCCATCGCAGGAGCGATCATCACAGGAGCCCTGCAGGAGAGATAGGTGGTGAGTAGAAGATTGTCTGCGATCCCATTTGCCATCTTGCCTAGCGTTGTCGCCGTGACCGGTGCTATTACCATCAGGTCGGCCCACAGCCCTAGTTCGATGTGGCTGTTCCATTCGCCCCCATTCGACTTATCAAAAAAGTCAATCAATACAGGTCGCCCTGAGAGTGTAGCAAGTGTTAGAGGCGTTATAAATTCAGTTGCCGCAGGTGTCATGATCACCTGTACCTCGGCTCCTTCCTTCACCAAAAGCCGTACCAGGAGTGCACTCTTATAGGCAGCGATGCTCCCCGTGACCCCCACTATTATCTTCTTACCGCGTAGGTTGCTCATCATAGATCCCTCTCTTTCTTACAAGACGCTAATGGTGCTCTGTTACCGACTGATTGTCTAGTCGCATCTTGATGCGTGTTAGCTGGTGCTTCGTATCGCGAGGGAAGTCGCTCTCCATCATCCAATTATAATAGGATGGTTCTCTGCGTAGCACCTCCATCACCGGTCTCCCTTTGTGCTTCCCAAAGTTGAAGACCTCCACATCATTCTCATCGTATACAAAGCGCCCAGCATAGTCCACATTGCGGGTGAAGTGGGTGTATGCATCTAGTGCCTTCACATCATTGGGTAGATCCTGATACTTGTAGAGCTGCCCTCTGAGCACCTCATAGGTGGCACGTGTATCTGCTTCTGCAGAGTGAGCCTCTTCGAGCACCTTGTCGCAGTAGAAGTCATAAGCGGCTACAAGGGTGCGCTGTTCCCGTTTGTGAAAGATGGTTTGGACATCAACCACACGGCGATTGGTCCGCAGGTCTACAGGGATCTCCGCTCTGAGAAACTCCTCAGCTAATAGGGGGATGTCAAAACGAGAGCAGTTATATCCAGCAAGGTCGCTATTCTCTATGAATGCAGCTACCTCCTTGCCAATGATGGCAAAGGTAGGAGCCGACGCAACATCCTCATCCGTGATGCCATGTACCTCAGTAGACTCTGCAGGTATGGGTATCTCGGGGTTAACGTAGCTATTTAGAACCTCCTCTTTTCCATCCGGATGTATCTTAAGAAAGGAAAACTCTATGATCCGATCTCTTTGAGGATTGGTGCCAGTTGTCTCGAGGTCAAAAAATACGATCGGTCGCTCCAGATGGAGCTGAGGGTGCTGCTCACTCATGGCATTCATTCTTATTGATATACTAGAGGCATGATTGCTACCAACATCTCCACACCCTCGGGTGCACCAGAGGGAGAGATCAGTGCAGCGTGGGCACGGTCTCCGAGCTTGATGGTCACCATCTCACCAATCATTGTGCCTAGTACGTTGACATAGTGCTCGCCTCTAAATGAGATAGTTAGTGGCTTGTCCTCTGAGAATGAGCAAGGGATCGTCTCCTCTGCACTCGTACTGAAGTCATTGTCCTTGGCTAGTAGCTTCATGGACTTGCTCTCGATCTCGAGCCTTACCAGATTCATGGGCTGGCTGGCAAACATCGAAACACGTCGAAATGCCCCAAGCAGCTGCATCCTATCTGCCTCTACGACCTTATTGTTGCCGTCCGGGATCACGCTCTCATAGTTTGGGTACTTCCCTTCCAGCAGTCGGCATTGTAGCTCTGTGGTGCCGATAGAGAAGGTGGCAAAGTTGTAGTAGACCTGGATCTCAAGTGGCTCAGCGTCTCCCTCTTGAGTAAGGATGCCTCTTAGCAAGTTTGCCGGCTTCTTTTGTAATGTAAAGCTATTCCGCTCCTCCACCTGCCCCTTGATGTTGTAGTTGCGGTATGATGCCATCAAGAACCCATCTGTGCCGACAAATGTGATACAGTCTGGGCGTATATCGAGGTGAAGACCCATCATCAGGGGACGTATGTCCTCGTTGCTGGTCGCATAAATACTGCTCTCAATCCCTTGTAAAAATGTTGCAGAGGGGATGGTCAGGGTGTAGCTCTGATCAGAAAGAGCCTCTGGCTCTGGGAAATCCTCTCCCGACTGTACGGGGAAGGAGAAGTTACCATTGGAGTAGTTCACCTCCACGATCATCTCCTCTTCATTAAGTTCGAAGGTGATCGTTTGATTTGAAATCTCACGAAGGGGGTCTAGGAGCTGCCGCGCCTTTACTGTAAAGGACACATCGTCGCCACTTTTATCCTCGATTGGCATCTCGCAGATGATGCGCGTCTCACCATCTGTAGCTGTCAGGTGTAGGGCATCACCCTTAACTTCAAACAGCACACTCTCCATAATTGAGAGCTGTATCTTACCGCCAATGACGCGACTTACCGTGGTGAATCGCTCATGCAACAAGTTGCTAGGTGTCGTAAACTTCATACTCTTCTGATCTTTATTCTATATTCGGTTTTATTCTTGTAAAACTACCACTTTTTAGGGAGATCTACTTGGTCCTATCTGTACTTCGGATCACCTACAGCATGTCCGAAGTGAGAGCGAGATCACTCTTTACTTCCCCTCTTCCCTCCGTACAGCCAGCTGTATAGTGCTCCTACCAGCAATCCCCCACCAATGATATTTCCTAAGGTCGAAGGGATAAAATTATTCCAAATCGCTTCCCAGAGCCCGATCTCTGCGCCACGCATCACCGCAGTCGGGATGTAAAACATATTGGCAATAGAGTGTTCGTACCCCAGTGTCACGAATGCCATGACCGGAAGCCATGTGCCTACCAAGCGGCCAAACATACTTCGTGAGGCAAATCCAAGAGCAAGTGCAAGGCAGACCAACCAATTGGCAGCAATGCCTTTGAAAAATATAACTGCCCAGCTCTGACTCACTTTGCCATAGCCAATCTCCTGGATTACCTGCGTCAGGTGTCCGCTATCCATCAACCCAGATACCTCTACAAAGAAGTAGGAAAAGGCAACCGCTCCGATCAAATTGCCAAAGTAGACAATCAGCCAGTTTTGTGCGATGTACCGCTGAGGGATGGCTCCTGTACGAGCTCCTGCCACGAGGTAAAAGGTGTTACCCGTGAAGAGCTCTCCCCCTACGAGAGAGATCAGGATGAGCCCGATAGGGAAGAATGCCCCTGCTAAAAACTTGGTGAGGGAGGGCACCGCCTCGGTCATAGCTGGAGAGCCGTAGCTAACTATGACCGAGAGGGCACCACCCAGTGCTATGTATGCCCCTGCCAAGATTGCCAAGGCAATCAGCTTGGCCGTTGGGGTCTGGTACTTTTTTACAGCTGCTTGCACAGCCAGTTGTTGTACCTCGGGAGCCGTATTGATCATTCCGAGATTACTTGATGACTCCTAGCTCCTTACCTACCTTTTCAAAGGCAGCGATGCCCTTGTCTAGGTGCTCACGGTTGTGAGAGGCCGAGAGTTGAACACGGATGCGGGCCTCACCCTTTGGTACTACAGGATAGTAGAACCCAGTGACATAGATCCCCTCTTCCAGCATCTTTTTGGCAAAAGTCTGGCTTAGTGGAGCGTCGTAAAGCATCACTGCGCAGATCGCACTCTGTGTAGGCTTGATGTCAAAGCCAAGGTCTAGCATCTTACCACGGAAGTACTCGACGTTCTCAGCCAGCTTGTCGTGGAGAGAGTCGGACTCCTCAAGCATCTTAAACATCTCAATGCCCGATCCTAGGATAGAGGGTGGGAGCGCGTTGGAAAAGAGGTATGGGCGTGAGCGCTGACGTAGTAGCTCGATGATCTCTTTGCGTCCTGTAGTGAATCCGCCCACAGCACCACCGTAAGCCTTACCTAGTGTACCTGTGATGATGTCAATACGACCGTATAGGTCAAATAGCTCTGAGACACCTCTGCCGGTCTTGCCGACAACACCTGCGGAGTGGCACTCATCCACCATCACGAGGGCATCATACTTCTCTGCCAGATCGCAGATCTTATCCATAGGAGCGACGTTGCCATCCATAGAGAAGACGCCATCGGTAACGATGATACGGAACCTCTGCTCCTGTGCTTGCTTAAGCGCCTCCTCAAGCTCCTCCATATTTGCATTGCCAAAGCGATAGCGCTTTGCCTTGCACAGCCTTACTCCGTCGATGATACTAGCGTGGTTGAGACTGTCGGAGATGATGGCATCATCTGGCCCTAGTAGAGGCTCAAAGACTCCACCGTTGGCATCAAAACATGCAGCATAGAGGATGGTATCCTCGGTCTTGAAGTAGTTAGAGATCGACTGCTCCAACTCCTTATGCAGATCCTGTGTACCACAGATAAAGCGAACGGATGCCATGCCGTGTCCACGGCTATCCATAGCGTCCTTAGCAGCTTGAATCAGGCGAGGATTGTCCGCCAGACCAAGGTAGTTATTGGCACAGAAGTTCAGTACTTCGCGCTCTTTGTCGCCATCCTTCACCTTGATCACAGCGCCCTGCTTACTGGTGATGATGCGCTCCTCTTTGTAGAGCCCTGCCTCTTTGATGTCTTTGATTTCTTGTTTTAAGAAGTCTTTGATGCTCCCGTACATAGTTTTTTCTATTGTTACAATTTATGTGGTAAGAATAATTTGTTATTGTTTGGTAAAGGTAGCTTTTTTCCGATACCTTTCCAATACTGTTTTGAGGAGACTCTCCTCTTCCACAGTGCAAATATACCACAGAAAAAAGGGGACAATCCTATTTCGTCCTGTTTCGTCCCTTTTGATACCCTTTCATCCCTTTTGATCCCTTTTTATGCCTGGGTGAAAAATAGATCACGTGCGATAGTGGAGGATGATTGTCTTCGTGTATGTATCTCTTATAAGGTCGGTGTGGGTCTGTTATTGGGGTTGTTTGGAATAGGGTCAATGCCAAATTCGTCTACAACGTGGCAATACGTATCACCTGTGTCGGTGTGTGACCTGGTGTGAGTGGAGTGTGACCTCCGAACTCGGAAAATCTAAGTTCCCAACTTAGGCATGTCGAAGTTCCGAACTTAGATGGCTCGAAGTTCCCAACTCGGATTTGTAGAGGTTCCTAATTCGAGAATGTACGACGTCCGCCCACGTCGGACGTCGTACCCAGTAATTATACGGTGATAATGCCACATCCCTGCGTTACTGAAGGGTACCTGACTCATAATCAGGGAGTAGTGGGTGTGCTACTGTAGTGCTGTCTCTGTTGTTCGTTCTTCTATCATGGTTGACCGATCTGCCTCTTCTCTTATCGGGTGGGCTGGATTCTGTGGAGGTGCTTGTGGTAATGTTGGTGCATTTGAGCCTGCTTCTGGTATCGGTGGAGTGATGCGGAAGATGTCTTTGAAGTCAGTGGGGCGTCCTTCGGGGAACCAGAGGAAGCCCGGATAGGTGAGCTGCTCGGACGTGACGAGAGAGACTGGCGTGATCGTGCCGATAGTCTTATCCATAAACTTGATCTTTGTGATCTCCTCCTCTTCAAGTCCGATAAATATCGCACTGCTCTGGCTCTGTAGGTGCTCTAGTGCAGTGCTCTCGTCCTCAGCTATTGAGTAGTAGATCACTTCGGCATTGCCTTTGGTCCAGATGGAGTCCATCTGATTATTTGAGAAGTAGGCGAAGACCTCTCTGCCACGCATCTGGTTGTAGTGCTCTTGCAGATCTACTTGATTG
Organism: Porphyromonas sp.; assembly: GCA_030532365.1. Taxonomy (GTDB): domain Bacteria; phylum Bacteroidota; class Bacteroidia; order Bacteroidales; family Porphyromonadaceae; genus Porphyromonas_A. The sequence continues at coordinate 17,242 of JAUNLH010000010.1, read as the reverse complement.
ATCATGTAGGCATTGGGGCGGATGTGGGCATAGTCCATCTCTCCGTCCTTGATGTAGAGGGAAATGGAGTCTCCAGTGACCTGTGACTTGCCACTCCATATAAAGGGGTGCCCATAGCAGTGCAGTACGGAGTCGGCAGAATGATAGTAAAGCGAGTCGCTGACTGCTTGTACATCAGAGCGGTAGAGGCGTACATTTTCCAGCGCCTTGATGAGGTTGGTGGTGGAGTCGACCTTGCTTAGCTCCAGCTGTAGAGCATGGATATAGAGCGAGTCTTCGGGTGAGGAGTACTCCACCACATAGGCACTATCGCGTGCTATGCCGTGCTCTGTTAGCTCATTGTACCGCACATAGTTACCTCGGAGCTGTAGGTGCTCAGCGGTATCTTTGAGGATCACATGACCGAAGAGCTCTGCCAACTGACTGTTCCGATCATAGAAGAGGGAGTCGCCTGTCATCCAGCGTGTCCCGGACTCTAGCTGAGCGCGATCCATGAGGTAAGCGCGATCTAGCTCGGTGTCATATACGCCACGTGTGGCATGGATGGTACCGCTGTCGCTGACGATGGTTGTCGGTCCTAGGATGGTGGCTAGTTTTGTCGTGGTATCGTAGTGGAGCGTGTCTGAGAGGAGGGTGAAATTGGGGTTTTCTAGAGCTACCTCGTCATTAAAGACAGCTTGCTTGGTGACCGTTGAGTATTCACCATAGACAGACGAAAGGGTATTTAGCGAGTCGACAATGGTGCCGTAGTCAAAATAGTAGCCAATCCCTCGTACGCGGTCGTAGTCGAGACTATCGGTGTAGAGGGTATTCTCGCCCTGCTCCATCCTGACCAGCTCTCGCAACCTTGCCAGAAGCAACTCCCCGTCGTAGTCGAGGTAGTTACAAAAGATCTCTATCGAGTCGCCCTGGGTGATGTATACATCTCCGTAGGCTTCGAAGCGGTTTTGCTGCTCATACAGGAGTGCGCTGTCGCAGTACATGTAGGCATTATTGTGGCGAAAGACCACGTTCCCTGTCAGGATCTGTGCATCAGGGTTGATCTCTTTGTCGTACCGCCAGAGATCTACCTGCTCGATGAATATCCGCTCTCGCCGCCCTTGTTGTGATGGAGGGAGCGTGTCTCTCCTCTGCTGTAGAGTGTCTTGGGTGAAAGCGTAGGAGATAGGAGTGCGCCTATTTGTGAGGGCTCTCCCTTGTGATGACAACAAACCACCAATCAAGAGCAGGAGTAAGAGCCCTGCCTTGAGTGGTGGTCTGTGATGCTGTGAGGCTTGGTTCGCCACTTCTCAACGATGCTGTCTAGGGTAAATGAGGCTATTCTTGCTCTCCCCAACCAGGGTATTGAAACTTACACTGCTTGTACTCCGGGCTGATGCGGACGTAGGTCGTCTTTTGCTTCTCTCGGATCCACTCATCGATGAGCTCGCCTTGCTTCTTCTGGGTAACAATCTCCTTAATGACTTGATAATCATCTACAACATTGGCTCTGTGCCCCGGGTTACGACGCTTCAGTCGTACGAGCGCTACTATGGTATTGCCGTTCTCGTCTCGCATTACGAAGGGAGATGAGATCTCGCCCTCCTCCAGCTTAGCTACTGTGGCTGAGACCTCCTGTGGTAGGTCTTCCATTGCAAAGCTAGCTGTGCCGTTGTGCTGGCTCTGTTGCCTATTATTGACCATCTGACCATTGCCCAGACGCGTGTTCTCATCTTGGGAGTATAGGCGTGCTGCGATGCCAAATGGCAAACTGTCAGTAACGATATGGTGGCGGATGGAGTCGAGTCGATTGGTTGCCTCTGCAAGCTCTTCGGCACTCACCTCGGGGCGTAGCAAGATGTGGCGGACATTGACGAGGTCGCCACGCTTGTCTATGAGCTGCATGATGTGGTAGCCGCGTGCTGTGCGTACGATGCGGGAGACCTTCTCAGGGTCATTGAGGTTGAAAGCCACATTGGCAAACTCTGGCTCTAGCTCAGCTCTGCCGACAAAGCCGATCTCACCCCCACGAAGCGCCGTCGCCTGGTCTTGTGAGTAGATGGTGGCAAGGGTGCTGAAGTCAGACTTCCCCTCCTGTATGTCGTTGGTAAACTGTAGCAAACGCTCCTTGATGGCATCTACCTCTGACACAGACATCTTAGGCCTAGCTGTGATGATCTGCGTCTCTACTGTGAGAGGGATAAATGGAAGGCTGTCTTTATTGACCTTTTCATAAAAGCGGTTGACCTCCGATGGGGTCACCTTCACCTCGCCTACCAGCTTTTGCTGCATCTGCATCATTGTGTACTCCTCAGCAATGATCTTGCGGCGCTCCTCTCGTATTTGAGTGTAGTTGCGCCCGAGGTATTCCTCCAGTTTGTCTCTGCCTCCGAGCTGGTTGGTGACCTGCTCTAGCCAGCTATTGGTCGCTTGAGTGACCATTGCCTCATTGGGGTAGACACTGTCGATCACCGCTTGATTGAGAAAGAGCTTTTGTATCGCCATCTGCTCTGGTATGGCACAGCGGGCATCATCGCTAAAGTGCTGTCCCATAGACTCATAGTAGAGCCGTTGGCGCTCAATGTCGGAGAGGAGGATCGCCTCGTCACCGACGACCCAAGCGACCTCGTCTATCACATTGCTCTTCCTCTGTGCTTCCATCTCTGTCGGCGCGAGAAGGAGCAACGTTGAGAGTAGTAGGATATATGATCTTATTTTTGTCTGCATTGCTGTGACTTTCTTACTTATTCTTAATCTTACCCCAGCTGTCGCGTAGCCCCACCGTTTGGTTGAAGACCATTCGCTCCTCGGTAGAGTCGGGATCGACAGTGAAGTATCCCTTGCGGACAAACTGGTAGTGTGTGCCGGGAGCTGCTCCCTTGACCCACTGCTCGGCATAAGCGGTGGGTAGAATGATCTCACTCTCGGGGTTGAGTAGCTCTGCGATATCGTTGCACTGTGTGCTTGAGGGGTCTTCTACAGTGAATAGCCTGTCGTAGAGACGTACCTCGACCGGTAGAGCGTGTGCCGTGCTGACCCAGTGTATGGTCCCCTTGACTTTGCGATTTGCTCCTGGCATACCTGTCTTAGTATCAGGATCATACTCTGCAAAGACGGTGGTTACATTGCCCTCTTCGTCTTTTTCAAAGCCGGTGCACTTCACAATGTAGCCTGCACGTAGGCGGACCTCCCTTCCTGGAGCAAGGCGGAAGTACTTCTTTGGAGCCTCCTCCATGAAATCCTCACGCTCTATATATAGCTCACGGCTAAACGCGATCTCATGTGTCGGGCTCTCTGGATCCTGTGGGTTGTCCACTACAGGCATCATCTCTACCTGACCCTCTGGATAGTTGGTCAGTACCAGCTTAATCGGATCGAGGACCGCTGCGGCTCGCAGGGCATGCTCGTTAAGGTCTTCACGCACAGCAAACTCCAGCTGGGCGATGTCGTTGATACCGTCGTACTTGGTATAGCCGATCATATCGATGAAGTTGCGGATGCTCTGCGGGGTGTATCCTCTGCGACGAAGCCCTACGAGGGTAGGCATGCGAGGGTCGTCCCATCCATGCACGAGACCTCTCTTCACCAGCTCTAGGAGCCGTCTCTTACTCATTACCGTGTAGGTGAGGTTCAGGCGGTTAAATTCGTACTGATGAGGTCTGTATTCATCGGTCTTAAGAAGTTCGACGAGATAGTTATAGAGTGGGCGGTGCACTTCAAACTCCAAGGTGCAGAGCGAGTGGGTGACCCCCTCGAAGTAATCGCTCTGACCGTGGGCGAAGTCGTACATGGGGTAGACCTTCCATTGTGTGCCTGTACGGTGGTGTGGGTGCTTGATGATACGATAGATGATGGGATCTCTCATGTGCATGTTGGGACTGCTCATGTCGATCTTAGCACGAAGAGTCATGGTGCCATCTTCAAACTCCCCTGCCTCCATGCGCTGAAAGAGGTCGAGGCTCTCTTCGATCGGGCGATCGCGGTAGGGGGAGTGGATCCCTGGTGTGGTAGGCGTTCCCTTTTGCTGTGCAATCTGCTCTGAGGTCTGCTCATCGACATAGGCGTGTCCCTGGCGGATCAGCTCTAGGGCAAAGTCGTAGAGCTTTTGGAAGTAATCTGAAGCGTAGTAGATATTTTCCCACTCGAAGCCTAGCCACTTGATGTCTTCTTTGATCGCATCGACATACTCCACGTCCTCCATTGCGGGGTTGGTGTCGTCAAAGCGTAGGTTACAGATGCCCCCATAGCGCTCTGCGATACCGAAGTCTAGGCAGATCGCCTTGGCGTGCCCGATATGTAGGTAACCGTTGGGCTCTGGTGGGAAGCGAGTCTGTATGCGTCCATCATTTAGCCCCTTTGCGAGGTCTTCCTCTACTATCTGCTCTATAAAGTTTAGCGATCTCTCAGGGCTCTTTTCCTGCTTTGTTTCGCTCATAGCCTTCTAAGTCTTATCTTTTGGTTTATGACAGCGTTCTTTACGCCTCACAATTTACTAATAAATACGAAGTTCTTAAGTATCTCGTCATCAGCTTGTTCGATCTCGTCGTTCTTGCCCTCCCACCATACCTTGCCATTATTGATAAAGATGACGTGGTCACCAATGTTGGCTACCGACTGCATGTCGTGGGTGTTGACGATGGTGGTGATGTTGTCCTGTACTGTGATTTCGTGCAAGAGCTGGTCGATGACCTTTGAGGTCTCAGGATCAAGGCCACTGGTAGGCTCGTCGCAAAAGAGAAAGTCGGGTCGTAGAGCGATGGCGCGGGCGATAGCGGCACGCTTCTTCATGCCACCACTGATCTCGCCTGGATACTTGCACTTGGCATCCTTGAGCTGCACTCTCCTTAGACATTCGGCAGCACGCTTGCGACGCTCCGAAGCCTTCGCTTTTGAAAACATCTGAAGAGGGAAGAGCACGTTTTCGAACACGGTCATGCTATCGAAGAGGGCTGAGTTTTGAAAAAGCATGCCTACGCGACGCCTGAGCTTGCCTATTTCAATCTCATCGAGATCATAGATGTTCTCTCCGTTGTAGAGTACCTCACCCTCGTCTGCACGCTCGAGCCCTACGATGGTCTTCATCAGTACGGTCTTCCCTGCGCCGCTGCGCCCAATGATGAGTGAGCACTCTCCGGGCTTGAAGGTGGCGTCGACCCCCTTCAGTACCAGCTTCTCTCCAAAGCCTTTCTTTATGTTCTTGACCTCTATCATGTTAGTAGTAGTTGTGTGAGTAGTAGGTCGCAGACTAGGATCATGACGTTACTGCTGACCACCGCTTTAGTGCTAGCTTCACCGACCTCTAGTGCTCCGCCCTCTACGTTGTAACCGTAGTAGCCGGATATGCTGGCGATGAAAAATACGTAGACCACACTCTTGATGATGGAGTAGGTGATCCGCGATGGTTTGAAGTAGGACTGCAGTCCGAGGATATACTCGGAGACGGGGATCTCGGGCGTAATGAAACATGCTATATAACCCCCACCTAGCCCTACAAATATACTGATGATCACCAGTACCGGCACGAAGAGCATCATGCCCATCACCTTGGGCAGAATGACATAGTTGGCAGAGTTGACTCCCATGATGTCCATGGCGTCCAGCTGTTCTGTCACCCGCATGGTTCCTATCTCGCTAGCGATGCTACTGCCAGACTTGCCTGCGAGGATCATACACATGATGGTGCTCGAGAACTCCAGTATGATGACCTCTCGAGCCGCCATTCCGAGGGTAAACTTAGGGATGGCAGGGCTGGTCATGTTGATCGCCAATTGCATGGTGATGACGGTTCCGATGAAAAAGGAGATGAGAGACACGATCCAGAGTGATCCCACTCCCTGTTTGTGCATCTCACGCACCAGCTCTCGGAGAAACATTTTGAATTTGGGTGGCTTGCTAAAGACCCTGCCCATCAGCTGAAGGTAACACCCTATTTCTGTCAGCAGTTGTTTCATCACTTATCTCTATTGGCGTAAGGTTGAAGAAAAGTCTATCCTCTGCTCGATGCTTCGACCTAAGGTTAGGTCGTCAGCGTACTCTAGTTCATCGCCTATCGCAACACCCCGTGCAATGACACTGACCAAGACGTTAGTTGGCTCTAGTAGTCGATAGATGTAAAAGTTGGTGGTATCACCCTCCATGGTGGCACTAAAAGCCAGCATCACCTCTTCTATCTCCTCTCGCTTTACCCGCTCAACCAGATCGGAGATATAAAGGTCGTCTGGCCCTATCCCGTCTATCGGCGAGATGATCCCTCCTAGCACATGGTAAAGGCCATTGAAATATCCAGTGCGCTCAATTGCGATCACCTCTCGCACGCTCTCCACAACGCAGAGTAGACGGCGGTCGCGTCGAGGGTCGGCGCAGATACTGCACAACTCATCATCCGAGATGTTGTGGCACTGCTTGCAGTGGTGGATATTGTCGACAAAGTTATTCAGCTGACTTGTCAGTTGGTGTGTGAAGTCTGGCTCGTGCCTAAGGAGGAAGAGTGCCAGGCGTAGAGCCGACTTGCGACCTATACCTGGTAGGGTAGAGAATGCTTCAATCGCCTCCTCTAGCAACTTAGATGAATATTCGCCCTCTCTCATCAGCATCTCCTATTCCACATCAAAGGATCTTCGTCTCAGCACAAAGTCTTTTCCTAAGTACTTCTCTCTCACAATCTCATTGGTAGCCAGCGTCTCCGAGTCGCCCTGAAAGAGCACCTTCCCCTCAAAGAGCAGGTAGGCACGATCTGTGATAGAGAGTGTCTCATTGACGTTGTGGTCTGTGATCAGGATGCCGATGTTGCGGTGTTTCAACCGTGCAACGATCGACTGGATGTCTTGCACTGCTATGGGGTCAACGCCTGCAAATGGCTCGTCGAGCATGATGAACTTAGGATCCAGGGCAAGGCATCGCGCTATCTCAGATCGACGCCGCTCGCCACCACTCAGGCGAGAGCCTAGGTTGGTGCGTATCTTCTCAAGCCCAAACTCGTCGATCAGTGCCTCCAGCTTCTCGAGCTGCTCCTGTCGAGAGATGGGTGTCATCTCTAGGACGGAGAGGATGTTGTCCTCGACAGACATCTTGCGAAAGATCGACTCCTCCTGCGCTAGGTAGCCAATACCCATGCGAGCCCTCTTGTAGATTGGCTCCTTGGTGATCTCTGTATCGTCCAGGAAGATGCGTCCGTTGTTGGGTGTCACGAGACCTACCGTCATGTAGAAGGTTGTGGTCTTCCCAGCACCATTGGGTCCAAGTAACCCTACGATCTCGCCCTGTGATACTTCGATTGAGACGTGGTTGACCACAGTGCGATTCTTGTATTTCTTGACTAAGTCTTCTGTCCTTAACTTCATCCTGCCCAATAAGCTACCATTACGGTAAAATACAAACACAAAGTTACCACCATAACGCGAGAAAACAAAAGTGTATCATGCGCTTCTATGTTGTCTTGTGTCCATTCTAATCCGGAGTTAGCTGGGATTGCCCTCGACCTCCTCCTGTCAAGATCCTACGCGAGTTCTGCTAATTTTTAGTTACATTTGTCTGAGGAGTAACTATATAGAGGAGAATAAGAAAGAAGAGCATTATGAAGAAAAATACAATAGTAAGCGCTCTAGCACTAGCTGGTACCGCAGCAGTAACTTACGGCCTTTATAAGGAATTTAAGAAGTATCGCAAGCGGATGCAAAGCAGCTTTTGCCCCGTTATCGCCTCCATAGATATGTACGAAGATGGTGTGCTCAGCGACCTGATGACCTTCGACTGGGACGACGAGGAGTGCTGTGTGGCTGCTCACCACTTGCAGCTTGATGAGCAGGGAGTGCAGACAGCCGAGAAGCTGATGGAGCTTGAGTACCACGAAGATAGAGTGTTGATCGCAGAGTATGACAGCGAGACCGAGGAGTTGCCGACGCTTAGCTCAATGCTCCTCGACCCCTTTGGTATGGCGAAGACCTGTATCCTACGCTCTACCGGAGGCGAAGAGAAGCGAACAGAGCTCTTACTAAAAGGCAACGAGCTGCACCGAATGGTATCAGACGATGATGTGACCACTCTGGAGTGGGAAGATGGCAATCTGACTCGCATCGACTTTGGAGATGGGGCTACTACTGCGAGTTTTACCTACTATACACGGGTCAATAACCCCCTCTTCCCTGATCTGAACTTCCTTCTCGATGGGCTCTCAGGTCGGATGATCAACTCCTACCTGCTGGGCTTGAGGAGTCGCAACTTTGTCCGTACCATCAACCTTCGCAATGAAGACTCTCAGGTCTCAGCCCAGGTCTCATACCTCTGCGACCACTTCGACCGACCAGTCCAGATATTGATGGAGCTGACAGAGGTCAATGGTGGTGCAACTAAGAAGGTTAGCAGAGAGTACGAAATAACCTACTTTGCATAAAACGAGCAGAAACGTATCAATAAAAAACATTAGATAAATGACTGGATTAGAACCGATGATAAGGGTCAGTGATGCCCTTCCAGAAACGATGAATACAATGCCTGAGATTAGGCAATGGCTCATCCAACTTATTGATTTCCTTAATCTAGGGCTCGTGGAGGATACCTTCCTCTATAAGTTGTTGTCACTCGGCATAGTCGTTGCCTTTGTGGTCGTTGTCGAGATACTCCTAAGGCTCTTCTTCCTCAGAAGTATCCCGAAGATGTTGGCGCGTATACCAGCTCTCAAGGGGATGGAGATGAAATCTAAAGAGAAGGTGGTAGGGCGTGTGATACGCATCATCACCGTCTCTATGCTAGCAGGATTGCTCCCGATCGTCTTTACTAATCCTACAAGCGTGGCGCTGAAGCTACTGCGTATGGCGTGCAGTATCTACAACACTGTTCTCATCGCACAGGTACTTGGTATGATCCTCAATATGACGCGCAACTGGATGCTCAGCAGTGAGAAGCACCGCAACAGCCCGTTGGTCAATCTCTTCCAGGTAATCAAGGGTATTGTCTGGTTCATCGCCGTCCTGGTGATCTTCTCAATCCTCTTCAGCATGGATATGAAGACCATCGCCACCAGCCTGACTGCTCTATCAGCTGTATTGATGTTAGTATTTAAGGATTCAATCTTAGGCTTTGTCGCTAGCATCCAGCTCTCAAGCAACGATATGGTCAGGGTGGGGGACTGGATCACTGTGCCCAAGACAGGAGTGGATGGCGATGTTATCGACATCTCGCTGGCTACCGTCAAGGTGAGGAACTTCGACAAGACGGTGTCTTATATCCCTCCCTATTCGCTTCTGACCGACTCCTTCCAAAACTGGAGACCGATGCAGGAGTCTGGAGGGCGCCGTGTGGTACGCTCTATCTATATCGATATGAGGACGATCAAGTATGCCGACCAGGCATTCCTCGACAAGCTCCGTGCAGAGCCAATCCTTAGAGACTACATAGAGGATGCAAGCAAGGAGATCGAGGTTGATAATGAGACCAGAGGGCTAAAAGAGTCAATTACCCGCAGACGTCTCACCAATGTTGGAGTCTTCCGCAAGTACGTGGTGAAGTACTTGCAAAACAACCCATACGTCCATCAGGACTACACCCTTTTGGTACGTCAGCGCCAGCCATCAGAGCTGGGCTTGCCTATCGAGCTCTACTTCTTTACCAATACCACTGTATGGTCAGACTACGAGTCCATCCAGTCCGATGTCTTTGATCATCTGCTGGCAGTGATCGACTACTTCGATCTGAGCGTCTTCCAGGCTGTCAATGGCAATGATGTACAAAAGACGCTGACGACTGTAGAGCAGGTAGCAACGAGCGTAGAGCAAGCAAAAAATAAAAATACGGACCTATTGCCAGATGAAGAATAATTGTGTATCTTTGCAGCACGTCTTCTGTAGGAGGTTTTTAGCCCTACTGTAGGATAAGATAGAGATGGTGGTTGTAGCTCAGTTGGTAGAGCCCTGGATTGTGGTTCCAGTTGTCGCGGGTTCGAGCCCCGTCATCCACCCTTGAGTATAGCATCTCTGCCTCATCACGAGGTAGGGATGCTTTTTCTTTTTATAAACCGATGTAGAGTAGACGAGAGATGAGTAGATTTAATCGTATCCTTTTGAAACTGAGTGGGGAGTCGCTGCAGGGCGACCAGGGGTATGGGATAGATACAAAGAAGTTAGAGAGCTATGCCCGTCAGATCGCTGAGGTAGCAAGGTCTGGTGTGCAGGTAGCCATCGTGATTGGTGGTGGAAATATCTTCCGTGGTATGAGCGGTATGAAAAAGGGTGTTGACCGGGTCAAGGGCGATCAGATGGGGATGCTCGCTACCGTGATCAATAGCCTGGGACTCGCCTCCGCCATTGGTGCCGAGGGCGTTCCTGCTGAGGTCTTCACCGCCATCCGCATGGAGCCGATCGGTCATTTTTACAACAAATGGGAAGTACTCGAGGCTCTGGAGGCAGGAAAGGTAGTACTCTGTGCTGGAGGCACAGGAAACCCCTACTTTACCACTGATACTGGGGCATCGCTCAGAGCGATAGAGCTGGAGGCAGACGCAATGCTCAAGGGCACACGTGTCGATGGTATCTACACCGCGGATCCGGAGAAGGACCCTACTGCGACGAAGTTCGACCAGATCACCTACCAAGAGATATACGAGCGAGGGCTACGTGTGATGGATCTTACAGCCTCCACCATGTGCCAGGAAAATGACATGCCCATCGTGGTCTTTGACATGGATACAGAGGGCAATCTCGCTAGGCTCCTCGGAGGTGAGGCGATTGGCACCTACGTTACTAATAAATAGCAGAGTATATCCTTAGACGACACAACGCCCGACCCTGCTCTGTGCCAAGGTCGGGCGTCCGTGTCTATTGTCTTAGGTCATCGGCTCGAGTAGGGGTGTGGCTGGATCCAGCTGGCATCGCCCCTCCAGCGGGTGCCACATCCACTCTACACGGTGCCGAAGTGGTATAAACCCTTTGCCACGAGCCCTTTGCCGCGCTTCTGGCTCGGTTGCTTCATCCAGTTTCTTTGCCTCTGCGAGGAAGTCTCGAGCCTCCTCACGTGGTCGCACCAGTGGGCGGGTGCCGGGTGGCACTTGGGTGAAGAGCCCTCCCGACCTACTCTCGAAGCCAAACCGCTCATAATAGGAGACTAGGCTCCTCTCTGCTGGCAATAGTAGGGCAAAGGCATATCCCTGCTGGGGCAGCCCCTCCAGCACCTCATTCAATAGCCACCCCATTACTCCATGCCCTCTCTCCGAGCTCCTTGTGCATAGGGCATAGAGGTAGGCGCCGAGTGCCACCCCTCCCTTCCCTGCTGTGATCAACTCATAGGGGACGACCTGCAGGTGAGCGATCAGTTCGCCCACTTCATTAGCTACAAGTATCGTAGTGTCACGAGATGCCACAGCCGAGAGCTGCAGCTCATAGTATGCTCTATATTGCTTGCCAAATGCCTCGCTGAGTAGTGCGATCAGTTCGGTCTCCTGTGCCTTGTCTTTCGGGTCATAGGGCACTCTCTGCCACTGGTCAGCGGCACTCTCCTTCCGGATCATAGGTCATCATCACCGTGTGCTTGTCGAGGATCTTCACTGGGCGGAGCGCCAGCTTAGCACGCCTCAGCCCCTCTACTCCGAGATCCTCCTCTCTATTGACATAGGTATACTGCTCAGGGATGTGCTTGGCAAACTCCTGCGTCATGATGGCAAAAGCGCCATCGATAGAGGGGTCTGCCTTCTCTATATGCACGCCAAAGCAGTCAGGGTTGATCGCCATTCCAAGAGAAAAAGCAATGATCTTGCCCTCAGCACGGATGGCACCTCCCATCAATCCGATCTCTTTGTACTCTCGTAGTGCTGTCTCTACCATACGGCGCTCCTCAGTGATGTCGCTACTTTGAGCGCTCTGGTCGTACCATTCACGCTCCAATTGGTAGCACTCCTCCACGTTGGCGTCAGAGATCTCTTCGTACTGGTAGTCAGGGTATTGTTTGCGAAAGCGGTTGACATGATTGCGCCGTTTCTGTAGCTTCTTGCCCGACAGGGTCGCCAGTCGCTCCCTCAGATAGACGTAATCGGAGTAGTCGCGACTGGAGAGGACGTGTAACAGCTCTGGATAAGTCTTTCGCAGGAAGTCCACCCCCTCCGCTGATACAGCCATGATGGTCAGAGGGTGCCCATTAGAGAGCATCGATAGCTCCATATCCTCCAAGACCTCTGCCACACGCTCCTCTGGCAGATCCGAAGACTCAGGGATCGGCATCAGGTACGCTGGGCGCTGACCCTCCTCGCTCTCAAATCGCACCACCATCATGCCTTTGTGAAATGATACCTCTGTCTTATAATAAAACCCCCAGTTGTAAAGGTTGCCAAAGGAGTAATCACAATTCATATAAGGGTTGTGCTCTAAGCAACGAACGATCCTATCACGGTCCTCTAGCGTTACCCTATGAAATTCCATACACTCGTCATCCGACATTCCTAATGCTCCTCTTTTGTAGAAAACTCCCATCCCCCTATATCTAAAATAAGATACAAAGTTACATCTTTATTGTTGATAATTCAACCTGACAAAAGAACCCGGAGCAAGAAACAATCAGTCCTTCTCCGGGTCTCAATTCAGGTGGTGCGATGGATCGCTCCACGTATAGCGTGATTCTTATGCCTCCTCAGGCTCGAAGTCATCCTTGCTAGCACCACATACAGGGCATACCCAATCATCAGGGATATCCTCAAATGCTACACCTGGCTCAATACCGCCATCAGGATCACCTACTTCAGGATCATAAACCCAGCCACATGGCTGACATACCCATCTCTTCATAACGTTCTAGTCTCTTGTCATGTTAGTCTTCAAGTTGTCACAATCATGGGCGACGCATCTCCCATATCCCAAAGATACCTAATAAATTGATAGGGTGACAACTCTACATGCCCTCTTTTTTGAATTATCTTCTAAATACTAGGGATAGATAGTTTAGTAGGGGGCTAGGGTAAGATACGAAGTCAAGTTGATCCGAGTTGGGAACTTAGATTTACCTAAGACCGGAACTTCGATGTATCGAAGTTGGGAACTTAGAATTTTTAAGTTCGGAGGTCTACTGATATTCAGCTTAGAATACCGATCGTCAGAGGCTTTAATCTAAAGTTAAATTCCTTTTCGGTGGAGGGGCACTTCTAGCTCGGAAATAGAGGAGTGCGAAGCAAAAGGGAGCGAGAAAACGCTATCTATCTGACTTACAGATAGTATTCCATGTTAATGCTTAGACTCGCTGGAGCATTCCCCGACCTCAAGAAGATGCGTATGGAGGACATCCAACATACTGAACGACATCTCTGTCTGTCCAACTCAAATCACTATCACTATAGTACCTACTCTCAATAAGTTGATTTCCTGCAGGATTATATCTGTCTGAAAGATTTATGATTTTACTTTTGTAATCCAAAAGAGGTTGTTTTATTCTGTTATCCATTCTCTACTCTCCTGCATAACTCTTGAAGTGCTGGACCTGTTCCATGACTTGGTCAAAGACCTCTTGGTTGTACTGTGGTGGGTAGCCATTAGCTCGGAGGCAAAAGAATATCTTCTGGTTGAGGTCTGCTCGTATATTTTGGTTATTGAGCCAGTCAGTAAAGGAGGATTGCACATCTATTAGCTCCTTGATCTTCTTAGCCAATGCCTTGCACTTATCGTTGATAATGAGCGAGCCGACCCGCTTATCCTCGCCATAGACAAAGTTGTACTTATCTCTCAGGTGCATCAATATGTCGTAAAAGGCTTTTTCCTCGAAGGTCAAACCGAGGCGTCGGAAGCTCTCCTTGTCTTCGCCCAACTGACGGAGCAAATCCATTGCCTGCCTCGTAGCTTCGTCGATGATAGCGGAGACGGCTTCGCTCTGTGTGGCTGAGGCTTCTTCAGATGAAAGAGCTGCTCTCCGCTCGTGATAGGCATCAAGTGTCTTGCGGAGCAATTCTTCGTACTTTTCGGCTGCTACCTTATTGGAGTTTTTGTATTCTCGGATGGTCTTGCGAAGCATCTTGACCAGTAGCTCGAGCCTTGTGGCAGGGAGCTTGATATTCTTGATTCGTTCAATGAAATCAGGGCTGAATATTTGCTCCTCGACATCGGTATCCAAGATACTCACGACCGAGTTGCACCGAAGTGCCTCCGACACCATACGTTCCACGGCTCTATTCATACTCTCCACATCATGTTTCTCTCCCGAGGTCTTACGCACATACGAAGCCACCGCCATATAGCACTGCGATAGGGAGAGCTCATCGTGGGAGAGTACGTTTGAGGGTTGACAAATGTCGTAAGCCGCTCTGAGACGTTTTACGTGGGCGAGAAAGAAGGTTTTCGCATCTACCCTTTGTGGTGCTCCCTTCCCGCTATCGACATGGAGCATCTCACTCATGGTAATCACATATTCGGCTGCTGCAGAAAGACATTCCAAACGTGCTAAGGGCTTCGCCTCCTTGTCTGTAAAAGGCGATAAGTCAAAGCCAGAAAACAACTGTCTGATGCTTTCTAACTCTATGCGCAACACTTCATGAGCTTGAGCCACATCGTCCTCGCTGGGACCGAAGTCCTCACCCCCGAAACGACGCATCGCCTCCATCATATTTTTATGGATGCCGATATAGTCAATCACATAGCCAAAGTCTTTGCCGGGGTAGTTGCGATTGACCCGACTAATGGTCTGTATCAAGGTTTGCTTTTGCAGGGGCTTGTCATTGTAGAGATAAGTGAGGCAAGGCACATCAAAGCCTGTAATCCACATATCTACAACGATCACAATACGGAAGTTACTCTCTGGAGCTTTGAAGGCTTCGTCAAGCTCCTTGATACGCCTCTTGTCGCCGAGGTATTGATACATATCAGTAGGATCATTGCTGCCCCGTGTTGCCACCATAGCTATTGTTGGTTGTGCAGTAAGTCGATCCAGCACCTCTCTCGGCAGGCGGCTGTCATCGGGCGACTTTCGCTCCTCAAACCAGTCGGGGCGTAGCTCCCTGAATTTCTGCAATAAGCGGTAAGCAATATGCCGTTTGCTACAGACGATCATAGCCTTTTGCACCACATCGGGACGATTGTCGCAGGCTTGAGTGTAATGTTCTATTATATCCACAGCCAGGCGCCCCAAGCGTTCGTCATCTCCAAGGATTACTTCCATAGCACTCATTGCCCTCTTGCTCTTGGCTATATCTTCCTCTGTGGCTCCTTCCTCTGCACACTGCTGATAGTAGGCGTCTATCTGCTGTACTTTCTCCGTCTCGAGTGTCACCTTGGCGATACGAGGGATATACTTGATGTCTCGAGTGATGCCGTCTGCCACAGACTGTTGCATCGTATAGCTATCGACAATCTGTCCGAATACTTGAATGGTGTCATCAATAGGCGTCCCCGTAAAGCCGACAAAGGTAGCATTGGGAAAGGCGACACGTAGCAATTCGGCATAAGGCTTAGTAACGAAAGCTCCTAATGAGTCCTCTTTACCACCCTCGGACTTATCCTTTATCTTGAGCTGGGTATTGAGGCGCACTTGTGTGCGATGGGCTTCGTCTGAAAAGCAGACAATATTGTGTCGCTCATTGAGCAAGCCGGTCTCCTCACAAAACTTCTGTATCGTACAGATGAAAAAGCCTCCCGAGTTACGTAGGCTCATCTCGGCTTTGAGGTCGGCACGACTATCAATAATCTTGGCTGTGCCGAGAGAGAGGAACTCTTCGGAGCGCAAAAAGAGTTTACCTGCCTGTGACTGCAAATCCTCTCTGTCTACAATCATTACAATGGTAGGAGACCCCAGCTCCGGTGTGCGTAGCGAGAGTTGTCGAGCCAAAAACATCATCGTATAGGTCTTGCCACAGCCCGTAGCACCGAAGTAAGTCCCTCCACGGGGATCATTCTCTGAATAGGCTTTGAGTATATGATCCCGAAGTCGCCGTGTGCCAAAAAACTGCGGATAGCGACACACCACTTCTTCCTCTCTATCGCTCTTGGTATCTGGGAAGTAGACATAGTCGCGTAAAATCTCGAGAAAGCGTGCTGGCTCGTACACACCGCCCACGATGGTACGCACTTGGTCTATGCCACTTTGGGCAACAGGGTCCTCATTGTGGACTTTCTTCCAAGCATAATAATGTTCATAGGGCGTATAGGTAGTGCCAAGCTTAGTGTTGTTGCGTGTGGCATCGCTGATACAGGAGAGAGGGCAGTACCTCAGGAGGTGAGGAATGTCCCTCATATAGCGTGTATGGATCTGAGCGTAAGCATCGGCTATCGTAGTCGTGGCATCGGTAGGGTTTTTCAGCTCCATGATACAGAGCGGTATGCCATTGACAAAGAGCAATACATCGGGGATACGTACATCGCTCCCTTGCCCATAGCCCACTTCAAACTGATTGACCACACGGAAGCGATTACGGTCAACATGCTCAAAGTCAATGTAGCTAATATCAAATGTCTCCCCATCGCCTTGCCTCACATAGCGGTAGCCATCTATGATCAGGCGATAAGTGGAGCGCAGACGGTCAAAGTGGGTTTGTCCGCCTGTATGGCGCAGGTGGTCGACAATATTGGTCAAGTCCTCGTCTTCCAATTCGGTATGCTGCTCACGTAGGAAGCCTTGCAAATCATTTATCAAAAGCAGTTCCCTATTGGTGCGGTGTAGATTGCTCCCGTGTGTATAGCTCCAGCCCACCTCTTGCAGGAGGCTAATGAGGGCTTCTTCATAATGACTTTCGTAAAACGTCATAGACTAAATACTTACAAGGTATGATTACTCTTCTTGCTCATAGTAATAGGAGTAGTCAATCCCCTTCATAAAGGTTTCTCTGTCATTGATCTTATCTGTAAGTGCAGGGTGTAGCAGGCGTTTTAAGTCTGAAGCATCTGCCACACTTGCCCTCATAGCGTCAAGATAAGCATATTTATCCACTCTGCTCCAATCAACACAGAGTCCAAGTTGCTTTTTGAGCATCAAGTCGAGCCAGATACGTGTGGCACGCCCATTGCCTTCTCTAAAGGGGTGTGCGATATTCATCTCTACATTCTTGTCGATAATCTGCTCCCATGTCTCTTCCTGCATTTGCTCGATATGAGTAAGCGTCTGTGGCAGATACTGAGCCATTGCAAATTGAAAGTCCCCCTTGGCGATATTTACCTCTCTGATCTTTCCTGCAAAGTCGTAGAGCCCGCCAAAGAGATAGGCATGTATCTGTTGCAGTCCTTGCACCGTACCTACCTCTATGCTGTCTAAGAGTTCACTCTCAAAGAGGGCATACGCTTTGGAGCGACTGCGACCGTCAATCGTCTCTTCG
>JAUNLH010000009.1 GCA_030532365.1 Porphyromonas sp. | reverse complement strand
GTTCGGAACTTAGATACAACGAAGTTGGGAACTTAGAAATTCTAAGTTCGGAACTCCATTTTTGTGATCTTTGGAGCTGGCATGTGGAGATACTTCGCTTGGCGATCTTCGTAGATGTGATTTCTGCTGCTTTTAACTTCACATTTTCGGTCTTGTGGTGGTGCTTTTCGTGCCGCCTTTGTATATAAAAAGAGAGGAGCGGCAATCGATGACTGCTGCTCCTCCTATTGGGATGTCTTTTTAGATCTTGTTTCAGATCTTGTCGTTTGAGCCTAGGACGTTCTTGATCTTGTGGATGTAGAGCTCCTTGAGGCTCTCTCTAGCTGGGCCAAGATACTTACGTGGGTCAAACTCCTCTGGGTGCTCGACAAATACCTTGCGTACTGCTGCAGTCATGGCGAGACGACCGTCAGAGTCGATATTGATCTTGCACACTGATGAGGTGGCTGCCTTGCGTAGCTGCTCTTCTGGGATACCGATAGCATCCTTGAGCTGACCTCCGTGGGTGTTGATGATCTCTACTAGGTCTTGGGGTACTGATGATGAGCCGTGAAGTACGATTGGGAAGCCTGGAAGCTCCTTCTCTATCTGCTCTAGGATATCAAACCTTAGGGGTGGTGGTACGAGACGACCGTTCTCGTCGCGTGTGCACTGCTCTGGTGTGAACTTATTGGCACCATGAGAAGTACCGATGGAGATAGCGAGTGAGTCGACGCCTGTCTTGCTAACGAAGTCTACCACTTCCTCAGGCTTGGTGTATACGTGATCTGCGGCCTCTACCTCGTCCTCGATGCCTGCTAGTACGCCTAGCTCGCCCTCTACGGTTACGCCGTATTGGTGTGCGTAGTCTGCTACCTTCTTGGTGAGTGCTACGTTTTCTTCATAGGGGAGGCTTGAGCCATCGATCATGACGCTAGAGAAGCCCATCTCGATACAGCTCTTGCACAGCTCGAAGCTATCTCCGTGGTCTAGGTGGAGTGTGATCTGTGGCTTTTCTACGCCGAGCTCCTTTGCATACTCTACGGCTCCTTGTGCCATGTAGCGGAGGAGTGTCTGGTTGGCATAGTTGCGCGCACCTTTGGAGACCTGTAGGATCACAGGGGACTTGGTCTCTGATGATGCTTGTATAATAGCCTGGAGCTGCTCCATGTTATTGAAGTTGAAAGCAGGGATAGCGTAACCACCCTCTAGTGCCTTTGCAAACATCTCCTTAGTATTTACAAGGCCTAATTCTTTGTAGTTTACCATAGTTATCAATCGTTTATTTAGAAAATTTCTTACCTAATATCAGAGGCAAATACCTATCAGTAAGACCTTCGTCTTACAGCAAACAAATATACCATTATTTCTCTATTAAACGCCTATTTAGCTCTATTTTTCTTTTGTTTTGTGTCTGTATCACAGGGTTGGCTTGGTTGGGAAGTGTATTAAATGATATTTTGTAGTTGTTTCACTTCTTTGTACTTTTGTTGGAGCGAAGAAGTCTAATGATAAATGGGGAGTGGGTGTATATATTATGAAGGGTAAGTCGACTTGGGTACTTGGTACGGTGGCACTTGTCTCTGCCTGCGGTGGAGCTAAGGAGGAGGCGCCTAGGCAGTATAATATCTTGATCATCGAAGCGGACGACCATACACAGCAGATGCTAAGTGCTTATGACTCAAGGCATATCCAGACGCCAAATATGGATCACATCGCCGAGGGTGGCGTGCGCTTTGAGAATAGCTTCGTGGCTAACTCTATCTCGGGTCCTAGTCGCGCTTGCCTGCTTACCGGTAAGCACAGCCACAAGAATGGCTTTACCAATAATATTGATAGCTACTTCGATGGCTCTCAGGTGACCTTCCCTAAGCTGCTACAGCAGGCTGGGTATGAGACAGCAATCGTAGGTAAGTGGCACCTGCACTCGATGCCTACGGGCTTTGACTTCTGGGAGATCCTGCCCGGACAAGGGGACTACTACAACCCCGACTTCATACAGATGGATGAGTCGCGTAAGCAGTACCAAGGCTACGTCACCGATATCATCGCGGACATGGGTATTAGCTGGCTGGAGCAGAGAGAAGATAAGGAGCGACCTTTCTTGCTTATGATCCAGCACAAAGCTGCACATAGAGACTGGCTGCCACGGCTCGAGGATCTCGATAAGTACGAGGATCAAGTGTTTGTAAAGCCTGACAACTTCTTTGACGACTATGAGGGGCGCATCGCCGCAGGTGCACAGGAGATGAATATCTATCGGGATATGGATCCTGCCTATGATGTGAAGATGGAGTCGCCCAATTACGACTCGCCACTTGCTTCGAACTATAGGCATCTCGTCGGAAGACTGGGTGAAGAGGACCAAAAGATCTATAGAGACTTCTACGAACCTTTATCTCAGCAGTATTGGAGTGCCGACTGGACTGAAGAGGAGCGTGCAGAGTGGCACTTCCAGAGGTACATGAGAGACTACGCTAAGGTGGTATATGCCATGGACGAGAGTATCGGGCGAGTGATGGATTACCTCGAGGAGCAGGGGCTCTTAGATACAACTGTGGTCATCTATACTTCCGACCAAGGCTTCTATATGGGCGAACATGGATGGTTCGATAAGCGCTTTATGTACGAGGAGAGTTTCAGTACTCCGCTCATCATGCACCTACCCAAGGGGCTCTCAGCTAAGGGAGTAATTGAGGAGATGGTGCAGAATATCGACCTCGCACCTACATTCTTAGACATTGCTGGAGCCGATATCCCTGCCGAGATACAGGGGGAGTCGCTCTTGCCGTTGCTCAGAGGTGAGAAGGAGCTACCATCCGGCAGAGATGTACTTTACTACCACTTCTACGAGTACCCAGCTGAGCACATGGTGATGCGTCACTACGGTGTGCGCGATGATAGGTACAAACTCATCCACTTCTACAATGATAGGGACTCTTGGGAGCTATACGACCTAGAGAAGGATCCCTACGAGATGAGCAACGTCTACGATGACCCTGCCTATGCCGAGATATTGGAGGGGATGAAGACAAAGCTCGTAGAAGCGCAGATCCAGTATGAAGATACGCTCGCTCTGAGCCTCAACGGATTTTGATCTAAGCTTGGGATTAGATTTGATCTAAAACAGGGATTAAGGAGGATCCGAGACCCGGTTGGGGGTCAGCCTTTGTTGTACTTCTTGGTGATCGTCCTCCAGAGTGCTTTCATCATCCCTATCCCATAGCCGAAAAACTGCACATAGGTGGCAGCGACAGCGTTGAAGGCTAGTTCCATACTCCCACTTTTGATGTAGACTTCTATCACTATCAATAGGAGATAGATGAGCAGTGGTATGATGGTGTACGACCGATGGACGAAAAAGAGCGAAAAGTGGTAGAGCACAAAGATCGAAGGTAGGAGGTGGGGGGGCTTCAAGGTGCCAGGGTGGAGCCGATTAAGCTCTATCCGCGCCTCCCCACTATGCATCACCTGATCAAAAAACTCCCTATAGGAGACCCGCCTCTTATGGTACACCCAGATAGTCGGGTAGTAGGCTGAGTGACCGCCCGCCTCCATCACCCGCATGCTAAAGTCCAAGTCCTCGCCGTACCTCATATCCTGCCGGAAGCCCCCCACTCTCTCGTAGTAGCTCTTCCTCACCCCGAGGTTAAAGGTCCTCGGATAATAGGTGTCGACCCGCTTTGAGTCGCCACTCCCTCCTCTGATCCCTCCCGTGGTCAGGAGCGAGGTCATGGAGTAGTCGATCGCCTTCTGAATCGTTGAAAAGTCTTCCCGAGCCCGGTCAGGGCCGCCCCAGAGATCGGCAGGCATCTGCGCCATCTCCTGAGCTAGGTTCTCGAGATATGTAGGTGGCAGAAGTGTATCAGAGTCAAGAAAGATGAGCCACTCCCCTCTCGCATCCGTCGCTCCATGGTTTCGGGCACCACTCGGACCCTGATTCTCCTGCACCAGATACCTGATAGGCAGCTTGAGCCGGTACCGGTCTATGACCTGCTCCGATGGTTCAGTAGAGCCATCCTCTACGATGATGATCTCGTACGAGACCCCATCGACCTCCTTGAGCTGTACAAAGCTCTCCAGAAGTTCTTCTATCTCCAGCGGTCTATTGTAGAGAGGTATGATAAATGAGAGTTCCAACGCCATATCTTACCAATCTGCTCTATTAAATGTGTATCGTACCGAGAGCCCACCTCCTAGACTCTTAGGAGTATAATCCCCCACATCGAAGCCTAGCTCCGCACCGACTGCGAGCTGGGGAAGAGGCTTAATGGGCAGCTCCACCATCAGATAGCTGTAAAAGCTCTTTCTCGGCTCCATCAGGCGGTTCGAATAGTTACCATACGACGTAGCATGCGTTAGCTTTACATCATAGCTGAGATCCCACAGCGGAGCAATCCTCCCTCCTATCCCGAAGTGCAGCGCCTGCACTCTAGAGTGAAATATAGCACGCTCACCCTCCGCCAGATATTGGTGATAGAGAGGAGTGATGAGCAGAGGATTACCGATGCGCATACCCAAGTAGTTGGCACCGGAGCGGTACTCTCCGTTGAAGTAGTAGCTATCTGCGCCGCCCCCTCTACCCTCACCATTAGGTCGGTGAAAGTCAATGATATGAAAAGGTCCCGACTGGTCTAGAGTAGTGACCCACTCCACCATCAAGTGCTTGACCCACTGATGATCGTTATCAAAAGTATAGTGTATCCCCCATAGCCCGTCGGCACCGTTGCTCCATTCGATCCCGCTCTTGTCTTCAAAAATCTTCTGATGATACAACTGCCAAATACCCGGTCGTGTGTGCCACTCCAGCTGCACTAGATACTGCCCGTAGTGGTTACCAAGGACATTGATCTGGTCACTTATCGTTGCGTCTGCTCCCCCGCTCTTGCCCAGCACGATCCGTGCAAAGTCCTTGATACTCTGGGGCTCACGCTCCTCATGGTCATAGTGCCGACCGCCCCAATGTGCGGCATGAGTTCCTCCGATCGTCAGAACAACTGGAATGAGGGCATCAGGCTTACCAAAGCGCAGATACCCAGTCTTATGGTGCCAGAGTGTGCCCAGCGTGTACTGCCCCTTCCTAGCATTAGGATAGGTAAGCTGGTTAAATCGATCCTCAAAGAAACGACCAAACGAAAACTCCGCATACGCACTTGCCCATCCATCAGTCCATGGTAAGTCGAGAAATCGTGGTGTGTAGAGCATCACCATAGGGATAGGAGCGCTATTATTCGAGAGCACCATCGCACCACTCTTTTGCGGAGCATAATCGATCACATCATGATACTCCCAAGCACCCACTTTCACACCAACCCAAGGCAATTGGTACATTACCCCAGCCTGCCGAAGCCGGTATTTCGGCTTCAGTCCCTGCTCCGCGACAACATCGACCACGGCACCTACTCTGTGCAACCCTCCCAACTGACGCTCGTAAGAGCCAGCAACCTCTGCCCACACCTTATTGGGCTCGAGAGAGCGACGCCCTCCCTGTCCGTGAATAGTCCAAAAGGGAGCTGTTCGCCCGCTACTACCCAGCCCGCCTGTGGCGACAGATAGCTGAAGCCCCTCTGCACTCCCCTGCCCCCACACACTGAGTGTGGAGGTAAGCAGCAGAAAGAGCGACGCGAAGTGTATCTTAAGCCTATCGTAGTACATACGACAAAGGTAACTCGTTTCTCCAAATAATGAAAAGCATATCGCCAGATAATGCCCCAAAAGGGATAGAGCAACCAATCTCGTCACCCTCTACACACATATATAGACGAACATTAGATATAGCATAAAAGTGACACTCATATAGTGTAGTAAAAAGGGAGTTCCGAACTTAGATTTTCTAAGTTCCCAACTTCGATGCGTCTAAGTTCCCAACTTCGGTAAGTCGAAGTTCCCAACTAAAATTTACCGAGGTTCGGGTCTTAGATTTTGGGAGCTAGGTAGCACACTTTATACAGCTATAAGTTGACTGACTTCTCCATAGGCAACTCTCATTAAGAGCTCACTGAAGTAGAGAGAAAATTGGTTTGAGATAATTGAGTAACTTTGCAGGAACTTGAGCAGTAATATAGGCGGATGACGATCCTCGTGAAGTCATTACAGATATAGAGCATGGACCAGCAATTAGAAATCAAGAGATACAAGCGATGGGAGCGGCTAGGTGGCTGGCTTATCTTCCTATTTTCAACGATTGTTTACCTCCTTACCATGGAGAAGAGCTCAGGGCTGTGGGATAATCCTGAGTTCATCACCACCTTTCATAAGCTAGAGGTCGGACATCCACCGGGAGCACCATTCTACATGCTGGTCTACAACTTCTTCTCTCACTTCTTCCCTCAGCATGGTGATTGGATTGCGATAGCTGCAAATACGGCGAGCGGAATCATCAGCGGGATCACCGTTATGATCCTCTTTCGTACCATTGCTCATCTGATCCGCCGGGGCGATATGCTCTACAAGAGTGAGGGTAGTGTATGGGAAGTACAGAGGGTAATCCCTAAGGATCGAGCTGTGCTCTATCTGGGGGGCGCGCTGGTAGGATCATTTCTCTACGCCTTTACCGATACCTTTTGGTACAACGCGGTAGAGGCAGAGGTATACTCCTTCTCTTCGTGCTTCACGGCATTGGTCTTCTATCTCATGCTGAAGTGGGAGGAGCAGGCAGATGAGGAGGGAGTGGATCGATGGCTCCTCTTAATAGCCTACCTGATGGGGCTCAGCGTCGGTGTCCACCTGCTCAATCTCCTAGCGATACCGGCGATGGCTCTCATCTACTACTTCAGAAAGTATGAGGAGCAAACTCTAAAGGGGGCACTCCTAGCGATCCTCATCTCGTTTGGTATCATTGCGATACTGATGTTTGGTATCCTACAGGGTGTGCCTCAGGTGGCAGGCTGGTTTGACCTCTTATTTGTCAACACTTTAGGATTGCCGTATAATACTGGGCTAGCATTTTATGTGGTGGTCCTGCTCCTACTGCTTGGAGGGACTATCTACCTTGCTATATCTAGGCCAGTGAGGGTGGGAGCCTTGCAGATCTCTTTTTTGCTGTCTGTAGTACTCATCGGTATCCCATTTATGGGCAATGGCTGGGTGCTACCAACGCTGATCATCACTGGTCTCACGCTTTATCTATTTAAGGCTAAGAGCCTGGACTTGCATGTACTGGGGCTATCCGCAGCTAGCATGCTACTCTTCTTTGTAGGACTGAGCACCTATGGGGTGACTCTAATCAGAGCCAACTCAGACATTCCTATGAACCAAAACACCCCTTCTGACGTGTTTTCTCTTCGGTACTACCTCTCTCGGGAGCAGTACGGTAACACTCCCCTTATCTATGGGCAGACCTATGCTTCACTGCCCAAGTATGATGAGTACGGCAAGGCTGTGACTAAGAAGAGTACCACCTACAAGCGTGTAGCGAAGACGACCCCGGAGGAGAAGGATAGGTATGTAAAGGTCACCTCGGAGAGCATCCAATATCGGGATGATATGAAGATGTTCTTCCCACGCGTGTACAGCGCTATGATGCCACATCACAAGCAAGGCTATGAGATATGGGGTAACGTAGAGGGAAGGAGCGTAACGGTCAATGACAGAGGTGAGATGCGGACTGTGGTATTGCCGACATTTGGTGAAAATCTCCGCTACTTCTTTACCTACCAAGTCAACTATATGTATTGGAGGTACTTCCTATGGAACTTCAGCGGTCGCCAAAACGACCTCCACGGGCAGGGAGAGCTCACCAAGGGCAATGCGATTACGGGTATTCCCTTTATTGACGCGCTCTTCTTAGGATCTCAAGACAACCTACCTAGCGATATCACCAACAACAAGGGGCACAATAGATATTTCATGTTGCCACTGATCCTAGGTGTGATAGGGCTGATCGGACAGATATATGGTAGCCGTCGAAATAGACAAAACTTCTGGGTGATCTTGATGCTCTTCTTCATGACGGGGCTTGCGATCGTGCTCTACCTCAATCAGCCACCCTTCCAAGTGCGTGAGCGAGACTATGCGTACGCAGGATCGTTTTATGCTTTCGCTATATGGATAGGTTTTGCAGTGCCGGTGCTATACGACTTGATAGCCAGACGAAAAGAAGCGTGGCGCAAGCCCATTGTAGCCCTTATCGTAACGCTTATCTGCCTCCCCGTACCAGTGCTGGTATTGGCAGAGAACTACGATGACCACAACCGGCACGGGCGTAGGCTCACCATCGACACTGGCAACAACTATTTGGAGTCTTGCGAGCCTGGCTCGATCATCTTCTGCAACGGGGATAATGACACCTTCCCGCTCTGGTACGCCCAAGAGGTGGAGGGGGTGCGTACTGATGTGAAGGTGGCTAATACCTCATACCTACAGGCAGACTGGTACATAGAGCAGATGAAGAGACCTACCTACGATGCTCAGCCTCTGCCCATTACGTGGGGGATGAAAGAGTACGGTGGTGATAAAAGAAGTGTCGTATACATAGTACCTCAGATCAAGGATACCATACCAGCAAGGGTAGCCCTTGACTTCGCAGCATCTGACGACCCTGCGCTGCGCAAGCTACCTCAGGTGGCACAGCTCATAGACTACATACCGGGCGAGTTCTTCTCTGTCAAGTACGACACCCAGGAGCTCATAGAACGGGGTATTCTCTATCCCTCTGACACCGCACTAGTGCAGAACAATGAGCAGATGGTCTTTGACTTTAGCAGCAAGAGCTACCTAGGCAAGCAGGAGCTTGCAATCATGGACATGCTGGAGAATAGCAAGTTTGAGCGACCTGTCTACTACTGTATCACTGTAGCAGACACCGAACACCTCAAGATGACAGATAACTTCCGGCAGACAGGCATGGTGTATCAGGTGCTACCCTTTAATGTGAAAGGGACCGGTACGGAGATAGATACAGAGAGAATGTATCGCAATGTAACAGAGAGATTTAAGTGGGGTGGAGCCGATGTGGAGGGCGTCTACTTCGACGAGAACTCTCGCAACATGCTAGAGGCGTACCGCAGTAAGATCTTTGCTCCGCTTGCAAGTAGTCTACTCGCAGAGGGCGACACCGTACGTGCGAAAGAGATACTGGCTCTGGCAGAGACAGCTATTAGACCAGACGTAGTGCCACACAGCGTCACGAGTATTCCCCTCATCGGTGCTCACTATGATGCTGGAGACATCGCAGGGGCAGAGAAGACATCTCGCACCATCATGGAGAAGAACCTTGAGTATCTGAGGTGGTACTTTAGTCTGAATCCGAAGCTACTTCTCTCCTCCCTACGAGACCTAGAGAGCCATCTCATCGTATGCAGTGAGCTACTCAGATACAATAAGGCGTATGATGGCAAGCTGGGTGAAGTCTACGAGGAGGAGGTAGATCAGTTTAGCAGGCTTCACTACGCGATATATCGGGAGCTCGAGAAGAGCATCAAGCAGTAACCTACTCACTAAGAGGAGTTTGACCGAATGCTGATAGAGCAACCCCCACAATTATACCGCCGTCTGCTGCCTGGATCGATCTGGCGACTGCCAAAGCTGAAGCAGGAGGGGCAACGAACTGCCTACCTGACCTTTGACGATGGTCCTATACCCGAGATGACACCATGGATCCTTGATCTCCTTAACAAGAAAGGAGTAAAGGCTACCTTTTTCTGTGTCGGAGACAACGTTCGGAAGTACCCACACCTCTTCGAGAGGATCATAAGGGAGGGACATGCTGTGGGGAATCATACCTACCACCACCTACAGGGCTTGTACACTGAGACAGACAGATACCTGCAAGATGTCGAGGAGGCGGATCTGCTAATCGGGTCGCGCCTATTCAGACCCCCTCATGGACTGCTCCGATGGAGCCAACTCCAAGCTCTGAAAAAGCGAGGGTACATCATCGTCATGCAGGATGTGGTGACACGCGACTATAGCAAACAGATGACTCCGGAGAAGTCGCTGCAGATCGTGAAAGATTACACACGCGATGGCTCGATCATCGTCTTTCACGACTCACTACGCTCACGCAACAAGCTCCCCTACGCCCTCTCTCATACTATCGACTATCTGAGAGGGCAAGGCTACGAGCTAGATCTGGTACCAGATAAGAACGAAAAAATAGAAGAGGTAAGGATAGGCAAAAGATTGGTAATATGAAATCTAAAAAAAACAACATTTGGACCCGTATCTTAGCTCTCTTTGGGTGGAAGACTCTCCTACCAGATAGCAGCGTAGTACCTCCGAAGAGCGTGATATGTGTGGCACCTCATACAAGCAACTGGGACTTCATCATCGGCTACCTCTACTACCTCTCTACTAGGCGCAGAAGGCCCTACTTCATGATGAAAAAGGAGTGGTTCTTCTTTCCTCTCAATTTCCTATTTAAGGCGCTCGGGGGTGTGCCTGTAGATCGGTCTAAGAAAGGCTCTTCGGTCAGTAGCATGGTCGAGGAGATTAAGAAGCACAGCCACTTTTACATCGGTATTACCCCCGAAGGCAGTAGGAGAAGTGTAAGAAGGTGGAAGACTGGATTTTACAGGATCGCCCACTTAGCCGAGATACCCATAGAGCTAGCGAAGATAGACTACAAACGTAAGGAGGTGGGAATCTTCGCCTCTTTGATACCAACAGGGGACATCGAAAAAGAGCTATCTCTCATCAGAAGCCACTATACTGCAGCCATGGCGAAGTACCCAGATAATTTCGCCATGCCCTGACACCACACTTCCATCCACACCACACCGGTACCGAAGCTACCTAGCTACCCAAATAAGGACAACACTCATCATTGCACCACTTATTGCTCTCAATCTCGATGACTGAGGGCGCCTGTCGGGTGCGATATTTCATTGGTTGTCACTAGCTCTAGTGACAAAATCAAACAAATTTTGAAGATTATTACCTTTTTCCTTGGTAATGATAGTGATGTTTTATACTTTTGTATGTGAAAAGAACCCTAGGTAGTTTGTAAATATATAACTAATGGGCTTTTATGGAGAAATCATACGGCAATAATATAACAGAAAAGAGAACAGAAGAGGGAAACTTCTGGAACCGGGCGTGGGGGATGTACCGTGATGGCTTTCGTAATATGGGTCGTACAGGCAAGCAGCTCTGGCTAATCATATTTATAAAGCTCTTCATCATGTTTGCAATCCTGAGGGTATTTTTCTTCCCCGACTTCCTAAAGCAACAATCTGACACAGCAGAAGGTCGTGCAGACTATGTGGGGCAGGAACTGGTGGAGCGGATAGCCGAATGAGCTTCCGAGCATGATAGAAAAGACACCTAACACACAAATGCAAAATATACAAACACTCAACTACACTAATTTTATACTACTTCGATCATGTTACTAAATGCACTCATCAACTGGTCTCGCCTCCAGTTTGCCATGTCAGCCATGTACCACTGGCTCTTTGTGCCCCTCACTCTAGGGCTGGGCATCGTAATGGCAATAGCAGAGACCAAGTATTACAAGACGGGAGAGGGCTTCTGGAAAGAGACCTCAAAGTTTTGGCAAAAGATCTTTGGGATCAACTTTGCTGTCGGTATAGCGACTGGGCTTATTCTGGAGTTTCAGTTTGGAACCAACTGGTCCAACTACAGCCACTTCGTAGGAGACATTTTCGGGGCTCCGTTGGCTATCGAGGGCATACTGGCCTTCTTCATGGAGGCGACCTTCTTCGCAGTGATGTTCTTTGGTTGGGACAAGGTTTCTAAGAAGTTTCACTTGACTTCAACTTGGCTTACCATCACAGGTGCCACCATCTCTGCTCTTTGGATATTAGTAGCCAACGCTTGGATGCAATATCCAGCAGGGATGCACTTCAATCCCGACACGGTGCGCAACGAGATGCTAGACTTCGCTGCTGTAGCCCTATCACCCGTAGCTATTGTTAAGTTTTTCCACACCGTACTTTCCAGCTGGATCCTAGGCTCTATCGTAGTGATGGGGATCTCTGCCATCTATCTCCTGCGTAAGAAGAGAGTACGCTTTGCCTCTGAGAGCATCAAGATGGCTGCTAAGCTAGGTGTAATAGCATCAATCTTGACCATCCTCACAGGGCACTTCAGTGCAAATCACGTAGCGCTCTACCAACCAATGAAGCTCGCCGCAATGGAGAACCTATATGAGGGCAAGGAGCAGGCTGATCTGAGTATCATCGGGCTTACAAACTCAAAGAAAACACGCAGCGAGTGGGCTAATGATCAGATTAAGCCATACGTTTTCAACATCAGCATCCCTAAGGCGCTGTCTTTCCTTTCCTTCAATGACTTCAATGCCTATGTGCCTGGCATCAAGAACCTCCTCGAAGGTGGTTATACAAAGCCCGACGGAACAGTGGCACTCTCTGCCGAGGAGCGCATAGCTCGAGGCAAGCTAGCTATCAATGCTCTTGCCGAATACAGAGAAGCCAAGAGCAACGGAGATGAGGCTCTAGCAGCAGAGCACAGAGCAATCCTTGATGAAAACTTTGAACACTTTGGGTATGGCTATATCGATAGTGTCGAACAGCTGATCCCCAATATCCCAGTTACCTACTACAGTTTCCGCGTAATGGTAGGACTTTCTATCCTCTTCCTTATAGTCTTCTGCTGGGCTCTTGTAGCTCTGCGCAAGGATCAGGCTGCCTTTGTACGTAGGAGATGGTTCCACTGGGTGATGATTCTCTGCATTCCTCTTGTTTATATCTGTTCTCAATGTGGGTGGATCGTCGCAGAAATGGGACGTCAGCCCTGGACCATACAAGATATCCTCTCGGTCAATGCTGGTATCTCTCACCTAGCAGCAAGCTCTGTAAAGGTTACTTTCTTCGTATTCCTCATTCTCTTTACTGCTATGCTGATAGCTGAGCTGAGCATCATGATCAATGCGATCAAGAGAGGTCCAAGACTGGATGAAGACAACTGCACACCTCTGGACAACGAGGTTAAGTAAATATCACACCCAATATAAGAGAATCAGAACACTATGAATAAGTATCTTTTCCTTCAGCATTACTGGTGGTTTATCATATCACTATTAGCAGGATTACTTGTATTTCTACTTTTTGTACAGGGTGGACAGACATTTATCTTCTCCCTCGGTAAGAGCACATTGGATCGCCGTATGATCGTAAACTCGACAGGACGGAAGTGGGAATTTACCTTCACTACACTTGTGACCTTTGGTGGTGCCTTTTTTGCGTCATTCCCCCTATTTTACAGCACTAGCTTTGGGGGTGCCTACTGGGTATGGATGCTGATCTTGCTTTGCTTTGTGATACAAGCAGTATCCTTTGAATATCAGAATAAGAGGGGCAATATATGGGGTAGTCGTACCTATCAGTGGGCACTCTTTCTGAACGGACTCTTGGGCTCGCTCCTACTAGGTACAGCAGTAGGTACATTTATGACCGGAGCTAACTTTGTAGTAAACCAGGATGCACTCACTGCACTTGGGGGCAATATCGTTGTATCTCAGTGGCAGATAGACCCAGTGACGGGTGTACAACTCCACGGACTCGAAGCGCTATGGAACCCATGGAATTTAGTCTTCGGACTTGCAGTGTTGTTCCTAGCTCGCGTAAGTGGGCTGCTGTACTTCATCAATAACATCACCGAGCCCGAGCTCAACAAGAGTGCAAGAAAGCAGGTACTGCCCAACACCATCGCATTCCTGGTCTTCTTCCTCAGCTTTGTAGTTTACCTCCTACTCAAGGATGGCTTTGCCGTGAACCCAGAGACAGGCGAGGTCTTTATGCAACCCAATAAATACTGGATCAACCTCATAGAGCAGCCCTATCTGCTAGGTACCTTCCTACTGGGCGTAGTGCTCGTCCTCTTTGGAATTGGCAAGACAATCCTGAACAAGTCATACAACAAAGGGATCTGGGCTCATGGAGTTGGAACAGTGCTGACAGTGACTACTCTCTTCCTACTATTGGGCTGGAACAACACCGCCTATTATCCTTCAATAGCAGATCTTCAGAGTTCTCTTACCATTACAAATAGTAGCTCTTCACCCTACACTCTAGAGGTGATGGCTTGGGTGACCCTATTCATCCCATTCGTACTGGCATACATCTTCCATGCATGGAAAAAGATCGACTTCCACAAGATCAATAAGGACGAGATGAAGGTTGGCAATCACTACTAATCGGATTTTAATATAAAAGGAGAGTGAGCACGAGATCAATGCTTTACGCAAAGGCTCGTGCTCACTCTCGTTATTGATGTAAGCATTCGAGGAGCTGGCTATAACTCTGTCACCAACTCTTCTACCGAGCGCCGTCGATGTGGCAAGTCAGCGGGATTCATAGCAGGGTGTCCTAGTGCCAGCAGGTTCAAAGGCGTACGACGCCCCATCTCAAGGTCATCGAAGAGTTCACAGCACTTCAGGCGATCGAAGGCGCAGATCCATGTGCTCCCCACTCCCTCAGCCCACGCCTGTAGCATCATGTGGGTTGTGACGATAGCCCCATCTGTATACAGTGCGGTTTGCAGACCATCCTTGTAGGTCCACGCTCTATCATCCTCTCCGACTACCAAAAGATAAAGGGGCGCATCCTTAGCCCATGGCGCAGTGTAGCACTGCTGTATCTTCTCTCTTGCTTCAGGACTTCTCAAGTGGTATATATGGAAGGGTTGGGCATTAGTAGCCGTTGGGGCGTCAATCCCAGCCTGGATGATCTTGGAGATGAGCTCTTCAGGGATAGGACGATTAGGGTCAAACTTACGTACGCTCCGTCGTGTACGTATCAGTTCTTCAAAATTCTTCATGCTGCTTTGTCTCTAACATATTTGTACTTAAACAGCAACCAGAAAGCGATTGCTATGACTAGAGAGTACAAGGCAAAGACATGCCATGAATAGGGATATCCCACGCGGTTGATCACCTGTTGAGCTAGGAGTGGACCTGCGATAGAGCCTAGACCATTGGTCATCAGGAGAAAGATCCCCTGCGCACTGCTCCTCATCGCCACGGGAGTCTGCTGATCGATATATAGAGACCCACTGACGTTGAAGAAATCAAAGGCTACCCCATAGACGATCATAGAAGCTATCAACATCCAGAGCCCATCTAGAGGGTTCCCGGTTCCTAGCAAGCCAAACCTCAATACCCAAGCAAACATACTAATCAGCATCACGACTTTGATGCCGTAGCGCTTAAGAAAGAAGGGGATCAGTAGTATACAGACGGCCTCCGACACTTGGGAGATGGAGATCAGAGTACCTGAGTTGTTAACTGCCCATGAGTTAGCATACTCTTCGATGGATCCGAAGTGCCCTGTAATGTAATGATTGGCAAAGGAGTTGGTGATCTGCAGAGAGATCCCTAGCAGGAAGCTGAAGATAAAGAAGAGCGCTATGTTGCGATCCTTAAAAAGGCTAAAGGCTCTCAGCCCAAGGACATCAATCCAGTTTTTATCTTTATTCTCTTGCTTTATGATTTTACTAGCAGGCAAAGTGAGCATATAAACTGCTAGTACAAAGCTAAGTACAGCAGATACATAAAGCTGGGCATTCTGAGTCTTGTAGCCCATCTGATCCACAAAGACTGCAGCGACGATGAAGCCCACCGTGCCAAAGACTCTGATAGGGGGGAAATGTTGCACCGTATCCAGTCCCTCTCGACTGAGCGCGAAGTAGGCAGCTGAGTTGGTGAGACCAAGCGTCGGCATATAGAAGCAAACACTTAGGAGGATATATGTATAGAGTGGACCGAACTCCACCTGCTGTGCTGCCAATACCATCATGATACCTGCCATGAGGTGGCTCAGCGACACCAACCGCTCCACAGGGATCCATCTATCCGCTACGATGCCCATGATTGTAGGCATAAAGAGAGAAGCAATGCCTAGTGTAGCAAAGAACGTTCCGATATGTGACCCCAGACCTATATGACCTAGGTAGACACCTAGAGAGCTTAGCCAAGCACCAAAGACGGCATACTGCAAGAAGCTCATCACAGAGAGCTGGCCTTTAAGAACATTTGTTTTCGCACTCATACCCTTTATTATCAGTCTAATACATTCATCTCCTTCAGCACATCCCTCATCTGCTCACGACTCTCACTCACAGGCACTAAGGGCAATCTCAATACCTCCTTGATGAGACCCAGCTGATGCATGAGGCACTTCACACCTGCAGGGTTGCCCTCCGCGAAGAGCAGAGGATAGAGTTCCTTAAAATAATGATGTATCTCAAGGGCATCCTTCACCCGCTCAGGCTTAGTGAGCATTGTACGTACCATTTCACCAAATTTCTTAGGAAAAGCGTTACCAATGACAGAAATAACGCCATCGCCCCCCAGTGCTAAGATTGGAAGCGTGATGGTGTCATCTCCCGCCAATACACAGAAGTTGCTAGGTTTACGCTTGATCACGAGATCGATCTGCGATACTATACCACTCGCCTCCTTGATACCAATGATGTTTGGACAGTCCTCAGCGATGCGAATCGTGGTCTCTGGCAGCATATTCACCGATGTCCTCGCAGGCACGTTGTACATCAGTATTGGTATTGGAGAGTTCTCAGATAGAGTGCGAAAGTGCTGGTAAAGACCCTCCTGTGATGGCTTATTGTAGTAAGGGCAGACTACCAGTGCAGCGTCGACCCCCTTCCGAGGCATCGTCTGCAGACGCTCTAGTGCACGTAATGTCCCATTATGGCTGATCCCAGCAACGAGTGGGACACGTCCACGATTCACCTCTACAGCTAGCTCAATGATTTTGTCCTGCTCCTCCTCACTTAGGGTGGGAGTCTCAGCAGTTGTGCCTAGGATTACGAGGAAGTCTGCATCCTCCTCGATCTGTCGCTCTATCAGTGAGCGAAGCGTCTCATAGTCAACACTCATATCCTCATTAAAGGGAGTGATCACAGCGGTGCCCAGACCTCGAAGATACAGTCTATCGTTTGAAATATTATTCATCATATAGTATTACCACTTATTTCTGATTGAGTAGATCATCATCTACTCCATACAAAGGTATCATTTTTTACCGTATCTTTGCACTACTACTCAGCGATGTGGGACACAATTCGCTATCACTGTTATAGCAATCAATCAGACGCTCGGAGAGCACTAATTTGTGACCACACCTTGTTTTTAACTTATGGAAGAAACACCTCATACCGACACACATACTCCAGAGCCTATAGAGAGTGAGAGCCGACCTCCTATCAATTGGAAACCCTTTTGGTACAGATACTTTATACCTACCATCATCGCGACCCTCGTTGCCGTGGCATGGATACTCCTGCCAGAGCAGCATAAAGACCCATACCCCTTGACACCATGGGAAAATCGCCTGCCCTATCAGTATAGAGGGAGTTTCAATCGTGACTTTAAGGATCTCAATGACATACAGCTCCAATCAGCACGGCAGATAGGCATAGAACCGGCAAAGACCGAAGAGGTACTACTAAAGCGGAAGAATATCAGAGACATCTCCTATTCTCAATACTACCAGCTAGATGAGCTCACACACTCCACCCCAGTATTAGTGCCTGTTGCAGCTGATCTACTAGAGGAGATCGGGCGACGTTTCCGCTCCACCCTAGAGCGAGATACGCTTCCCCTCTATCTACCATACGTTACGAGCGTTACCCGCACAAAGGACCACGTAGCAAGCCTAAGGAGAGGTAATGGTAATGCCTCAGCCAATAGCACACACTGCTACGCCACCACCTTCGACATCTCATGGAAGCGGTTCTATAAGGTTGATCCTGACGATCCTAGAGAGATTCCAGCAGAAGAGCTGAAACACCTCCTTGCCATAGTGCTAAAAGAGCTACACAATGAGCAGAGGTGCTATATTGTACACGAGCGTCGGCAGGCCTGCTTTCACATCACAGCTCGCAAGTCACCTGCTTAGCATTACTCTGAGAAGTAACGTCTGGTCACTCGAGGTGAGAGCCCAGCTAATATCTCGTAGGGGATAGTGCCACATGCCTCTGCCAGTCGGGTAATAGGCAAGCCGTCACCAAAAATCAAGATAAAGTCCCCTGCCTGCACCGTGTCAGGTGCGTCGGTAAGATCCAGCATAAGCGTGTCCATACAGACGTTTCCTATTGTCGGCACCAGCGTACCATCAGCTGTCCTAAAGGAGACCCTCCCATTTCCCAACGCTCTAGAGATACCATCGGCGTACCCAACAGGGATCACCCCAATACGAGAGGGGCGATGAACCACCCCACGTCGATTGTAGCCAATGGTACTTCCCGAGGGTACTTCCCGTACCTGCAAAAGGCGCGTCCTCAGCTCTGCCACCGGTTCTAGTCCCATAGGTTGATCCGCTCCTAGAGGGCTAATTCCATAAAGGCCAATGCCTAGGCGTACCATATCACCCGCCTCATCAGGGAAGCGTAGCGACGCCGAAGTATTAAGTGCGTGAAATAGTGGACGGTACCCCAGCCCTCGCGACAAACGCTCATGGATCCTCCTCAGTATCTCTATCTGCTGGAGTGTAAAGTCATCTTCACTGGGATCATCTGCTGCAGCAAGATGGGTAAAGACCGAGGCGACACGCACCGCAGTATTACCACGTAGTTGGTCGAGTACCATCTCCAGTTCATGCTCCTCCATACCCAAGCGATGCATGCCTGTATCCCACTTCAGATGGATAGGGAAGTATTCATACGGAGAGGCTTCAACCACCGTGGTCAGACGTGCGAGCATCTCACGACTATATACCTCAGGCTCCAGATTATACTCTAGCAGTTGAGATAGTGCGCTCTCCTCCGGATTCATCACGATGATGGGCGTTGTGATCCCCTTCTCTCGCAACTCCTTACCCTCATCTACCAGAGCCACTGCAAAATAGTCCACCCCTTGCCCCTCAAGCGTCCTCGCCATCTCGTACGCTCCCACTCCATAGCCCTGTGCTTTGATCATGGCGACTACCTTTGTCCCCGTAGGGAGTATCGACCGGTGCTGGTTGAGGTTATTGACAATTTTGCTCAGGTTGACATCTAGGATCGTTTGGTGTGTCTGGCGTTGCAGAGCCTGGACAATCCTCTCAAAGTGGGCAGAACGCGCTCCCTTCAGGAGCACCGTGGCACCCCTAGGTAGCTCTCCAGCCTTGTTTATAAAGCATTGTAGCTCAGGGTGAAATAGAGTCTGACTTGGGAAAAGCTCTAAGAAAGGCTCAAAGCCCCTCCCAATGAGATGTAACTGCGCTAGGTCATACTGACGCACAAGACTCGTTACTCTGCTGTATAGCTCCTCAAGATCCTTACTGCTCTCCTGCAAGGGCGAGAGCACAAGCACCATCGGACGACGCTCGTAGTTGCGGCGAACCATAAAGTCAAGAGCTATCTTCAAAGAGTCAAAGTCCGAGTTGTAGGTATCATTGATCATCAAGAGCCCCTCATCGCCCTCCACCACTTCAAGGCGCATAGATAGCGCTTCAAGCCTAGCATAGCGCTCACTCTCACCAATGAGATCTGGAGCTACACGACTGATAAGTAGCAGAGCAGCAAAGAGATCCTCTATAGTTCCCTTATCCATAAAAGGCACCTCATACTCGACCGGCTTACCATCCAGCAAAAGACTTAGCTTGGTATACCCCTTTGTCTCAGAGAGTTTCTCCGAGCGGACGTACAGCGTAGCTTGCTCATTCACCCTACTCCAGGTCAGAGTCTCCGCTGATAGCAATGCCTCCTCGATCGCCTGCCGTACCACCTCTTGGTCCTCTCCGTAGATCACCAGCCGGGAGTGGTCAAAAAGCTGAACCTTCTCCTTAGCTTTCTGCAGGAGCCTATCGAAGTTTTCCTGGTGTGCCTCCCCGATATTGGTCAATATCCCTATCTCTGGGCGTATTAGCTCCTCTAGCCTTCGCATCTCCCCCAGCTTTGAGATCCCCGCCTCTATCAGTGCCAGCTCCTGCTCCTCGTGTAGCGACCAGAGAGAAAGTGGCACTCCAATAGCCGAGTTGTAGCTCTTAGGCGATCGCCCTACCCTAAGTCGCTCTTTGAGAAGCTGATAGAGCAATTCCTTGAGTGTCGTCTTGCCATTACTACCGGTGATCCCCACAATAGGCATTTGCAGCTGCTGCCTGTGCCACCGGGCGACCTCCTGGAGTGCCCTCAGAGTATCCTCCACCTGGAGAAAGTGTGCATCGGGGTAGTCGCCCTCTACGACATGGCTCACGACAAATGCCCTCACCCCTTTATGATACAGTTCGCCTATGTACTGATGCCCATCGCCTTTCGGTGTAACAAGCGCAAAAAATAGAGTCTCCTGTGGAAATGCCAACGACCTGCTGTCCGTCAGGAGGTAAGCCACCTGCACGTCAGACTCAATCATCCTCTCCACTCCAAGTACCTCAGCAATAGTAGTTAATGGATATCTCGGCATAGTATCTTCTAGTTAATCTTGTTGTAAGAGCCTCTCTACTCGCTCTATCTGAGCAGTCAGGTAGGGGTGGCGACGCACCTCTTGCATCTCCAGCAAACGGTTCTGGAGCTCCTCGTAATAGCTCCTCCGAACCTCTATATTTGTAGTCATCGGCTTATGATCCAGCATCTTACGAAGCCTAGACCACCTAGTCATATAGCTTGGCTCCTCAATGTAAGCAGCCATAAACTTCCCCAAGATATGATCCACCGCATGGGAAGTAGGATGGGCGAAGTCATCCTTAAAAAAGCGATAATCCCGGAGCTCATCCAGCTGTATCTCATAGGCGGGGAAATAGAGCCCTCCCACTTGTGCTAAAATCTCCTCAATAGCGAGTAGTAGCACAGCCTTTGAGAGCCTGCTCTCATGTGCACCATCTCTGTAATGACATATCGGGCTCACGGTAAATACCACCTGAGCCCCCTCCCTCATTGTGCCACGCAACCGCTCTACGAGTGGCACCCACGACTCCACTATCTCGCTGACTGAGAGCCGTCTCCTTTCGAACCTCTCCGAGGGTAGCCGGTGACAATTATTAACCACACTCTGCGCTTCGCCTGCAAGCTCATACACATAAGATGTACCAAAAGTAACCACAAGCAGACCAAGCGCTCGGATGTGGTCACGAGCACTCTCCCATCTCTCCTGCATCCTCTGTAGTGCTATCGCCTTATCGGCATGCGAGTAACTACCATGGTGCAAGGGGCTGTGCCACTCCCCAAGGTGGTAAAAGAGCTCCTCCTCACTGGGCTTACAGCCATCCAAAAGACGGGACACCCCCTCCGCTAGAGAGAGGGGGTTATACATCACGCCATAGGGGCTATCCTGCACGTTGAATAGCTCGCTATAAAGGCGTGCATATAGCTCTGTCGCAAAGCAGGAGCCCCAGACCATGATCCGGTCATCCATACCCCACTTACGCCCGGTGTGCTTTACCTCTATCTCCTTTGAGTACATTTATTTATCCGCAGTGATACGAGCCGTTGAAATGAAATCCGCGTACTGCATATTGGATAGGGGAGGTCTTTTGTCCTCAAAGTCCCTCATCCACGCTTCCTGCTCCTCACTCTCCTCCATCCAATGCACGACAGCTACGGCACCGTGCGACTCATAAGACTCCTCGATCCATGCCTTTGCACCCATCCTAAAGAGACGCACAAGATCCTCCTTAAGGTCAGGAGCGATGCTTCGCATACCGCTTACTAGCAGCCACGCTGCTCCATGCACCTCTCCCTCTCTATCGATAAAGCGGGTAAAGAGATCCAGCTGGAGCTTATTCTTACCCTCCAACGACTGGGTACGATTGACCTCAGCAAGCAGACGCTCGTCCAGGACCTCAGCATCCTCATGCATGTAGAGCAAAAAAGGATAAGAACCGGTGTAGCCCTTTTCGTTATAAAAGTTTGACCAATCCGCACGCTCCAACAAGAACGCTGGTGACACGTCAAGGGCGGTTAATTCGTCATCGCCCCATGCATCTTTCTCATCTATATTTCCCATCTCTTTACGATCCTATATGAATACTGCAAGATAGCTAATTTAGCTCTATTTATGTGCAACCCTTGGACCAAGAGAGGTGCAAGAGCACGAGGTGCCAAACTGTGGGTTGAGGAAATAGGATCGTGGACATCTACTGAGATAAAAGTATTATCAAGAAAGCAACAAGCTCCAATAAGAACGCCGCTACTATGGCTTTTCAGTAGCTCAAGCATGAAGCCTTTATTGATGCGAGTTCTGAAGTACTCGAAAAATACCATCCGAACTTAAAAATTCTAAGTTAGGAACTTCGGTGTATCTAAGTTCCCAACTTCGACAACTCTAAGTTCCCAACTCGGATCAATTTAAGTTCCGGTGTCGTGTTGGGAGTAGTTGCAATACATGCTTTATACAAACAGTAATCCCCTCTTTCCGACAACCGATGCTTCGACTTCTCTGAGATTGGGACTTTCGATTTAGGCACAGCGGAGCGCACTTTACTCTACCTCGGCATTGGAAAGGTAAGAAAAAATGGTTATGTTGCAATTACAACCGATCTATATTAGAGAGGACAAAGAACTTTCAGATCCCTAAGATCGCATAGTATATCATTATTATTAAAGAGAAA
Organism: Porphyromonas sp.; assembly: GCA_030532365.1. Lineage (GTDB taxonomy): Bacteria > Bacteroidota > Bacteroidia > Bacteroidales > Porphyromonadaceae > Porphyromonas_A. The sequence goes on along the minus strand of JAUNLH010000009.1, from coordinate 30,250 downwards.
AACTACTATGACCAAGACCATGACCTTTGACGAACTACGTCAGTTCAAGAGCAGCCTACCCGATGGTACTATGGCAAGAATAGCCGAGGAGCTGGATCTCTCGGTGGAGACTGTACGAAACTACTTTGGAGGTAATAATTTTAATGAAGGCAAGCCCACCGGAGTACATATCGAACCTGGTCCCAGGGGAGGTATTGTAGTCCTCGACGACACTACCATCCTAGACAAAGCTCGCGCCATACTCGAGGAGCACCAAGCTAAGGAGCAGGAGAGCGTGTAAAGGTCAACTCCTGTACCATAACATCCAAACAAAAAACAAGCAGAGGAGCCAATGAGTATATCTCACCGCTCCTCTGCTTCTTTTTATCTTACTCTGTAGGCTCTATTGGATGTTAGGCAATTCCAGCCCATAGTTGTGGCGCTTATCGATGACCTTGAGCAGCGCACTTAGGAGCAGCGCCGCTACGCCAAAGCTGGTGAAGATAAGCATGACGGGGGTGTAATTTAGTGGTTCTCCTGCCTCCACACCAGGGTTGGTGAGGTCTAGCACACTTCCGATAAGCATAGGCACCAGCATGAGCCCAATGTTTTGGATAAAGAAGGTAGCAGAATAGGCCGAGCCCAGTACCTTATTGTCGATCAGCTTGGGCAAGCTGGGCCAGAGAGCTGCTGGCACAAGTGAAAAGGAAATGCCGAGGAGGACAATCGCAGTAATAGCGATGACAACCGATACTTTGTCAGAACCAAAAGGATAGAGCGCAAAGGTGCCATGGCATAGTATCATCAGGATAGACCCTACCATGAGCATGGTGGCTCCCTTACCCTTACGATCTAGGAAGTATCCTAGGGGTGGTGTGATGATCATAGCTCCAAAGGGAAAGAGGCTAAAGATACCAGCGGCGGTCTTATTGTCAAAGCCTAAGTTGCTCTCTAGCATGTTGGTAGCAAACCTCTGGAATGGGAAGATTGCTGCATAGTATAGCATGCAGAGGAGCGTGATGATCCAGAAGACCCGACTACCAAAGACCTTTCTGAGATCTCGGAAGTGGAATGGCTCTTCGTCTGACCCCGCATCGCTCTCTACATGGAGTGCCTTGAGCTGTCGGTCGAGCTTGCCATCGAAGATGCCATAGACAAGGTAAAGAAGCAACCCAATAGTGAGCAAGAGAGCTCCGAAGAGGACCGGAGCCTGCACGCTGCCAAACTTGGCATGGATCGCAGGCGAAGAGTGCATCACGACAGCAACACCGAGGCGAGCTATTGCCATCTCGATGGCCATAGCAAGCGCCATCTCCTTGCCTTCAAACCACTTGACAATGGCACGGGAGACAGTGACACCTGCCATCTCGCACCCAGTGCCGAATATAGCAAAGCCCACACTAGCCATCTTGGCAGATGCAGGGAAGTCGGGAGCAAAGCTAGAGAGGAATGAGTAGCCGAAACCACCGGAGTTGAACGTCTTACTCAGGGCATATACCTTGATAAACGCTCCTACTACCATCAGTGAGCCAGACAAGACGGCTGTGAAGCGCACGCCCATCTTATCAAGAATGATCCCGGCAAAGATCAAGAAGAGGAGGAAGACGTTGATGAAGAACTCGCTACCAGCATAGGTGCCAAAGACACTACCGCTCCAGCCAAACTCCTCTCCCATGTGTGCTTGCAATGGAGATAGCACGTCGACAAACATGTATGCGAAGAGCATGGTCAGCGCTATCATAAGGAGCATACCCCATCGTACCGCTCCATTGTCCCTTAGGGTTTTACTCATCCCTTGTGTTACTGTACTCATTTCTTTGTAAAGTTCTATTTTCGTGATCGAAGAGAACAAATGTAAGTATTTTTCTTAATTGTTCACATTTTACACATTACTATTATCCAGCCAATAGGCTGTTCGGAAGGCTATTTTTCATACCCTGCAAGGGTAGAGAATTAGGAGCAAAAGCATTATCTTTGTCTAATGATAGCGAGGTTTTAACGTAATCGATGTGACAAAAAGACATGATGGAGATAAAAGGTAAACTTAGGCTTTCTGCCGTGGTGGCAGTAGGTATGTTCTTTGCTCTCACCGCCTCAGCCCAAGAAGGAACAACAACGGGCGTACCGGTGACTCCTGACTATGCTCTGGATATACTACTAGACAAGGATTTGGGTGCCAACCTGAGCCCAGAGGCGAAGCAGATACTTGGTCGTCCTTACAGACCAGTGCCAGCATACTATACGCATAGAGACACGGTATTTTCACCCGCCCTCTTTAGCCCTCTTATCTTTGACGTATCTAAGATTGAGCGGTTACACCTACCCACGGAGGAGTTAAAAGCGGGGTATCAGCTTTCTTCGTTGAACAACCTGAGTATCAAGTCTCCAAGCGAGGTTTTTGCCGAGGAGGAGCTTAAGAAGCGGCTAGATGGCTCTCCCTTTAGCCGGATGATGAGTGACTACGCGTACAGCAAGGAAGTGAGGGGAGACCTCTTTATGAATGCGCCCCACGCCGTACACAAGACATACGCCTCTCTGCCCGAAGATAGGATAGAGCTACGCCACATCGAGGGCAGTGGCTATCAGGATGAGCTGGCGATCAAACAGGCACAGACAGAGTCGATCTCCACCAACGCAATACAAGGCGAGACCATAGATCGGAAGTACTGGAGCCAAGCTTTCAATTCATCGGTACACTTTGCTCAAAACCAGATCTCTGAGAACTGGCACAGAGGCGGCTTCAATAGTCTTAACCTCAACAGTCGAATTTACTATAACCTTACCTACAACAAAGACAAAGTCAAGTGGGTCAATCAGTTTGAATACAAGCTGGGGCTCCTGACCAATCAGAATGACGCTGAGACAAGGAAGTTAAGGATATCGGAGGATGTCTTTCGTGTGAACTCCAACTTGGGTATCAGCGCGTTTAAGAACTGGTACTATACGCTGGACGCTCAGATGAGGACGCAGATGCTGCAAAACATCACAAAGGACGATGTCATTGCGACCCGTACCTTTGCTCCGATCATAGCCGATGCTGGACTCGGTATGAAGTACGACATAGATAAGAAGAACTTCAGAGGTGATCCATTCCAGAGGTTTCGTTTCTCTGCCAACATAGCTCCCATCTCCGCGACGCTGATATACACATATACGGATGATATTGATAAGGGTCGTTTTGGACTTCAAGAGGCAGAGAAACACAAGATCCGTATCGGATCTACCGTGCGACTCAACCTCAACTGGGACTTCTCGGACATCCTAACCTGGAGCTCACGTTTCTTCTATAACACCTCTTACTCAAGTGTAGAGACGGAGTTTGAGAATAGGGTGACTTATGCCTTTAGCAAGCATCTAACGGCTACTTTCAATGTGATCTTACGCTTCGACGATAGCGTAATTTTGGACGAGCCAAAGACGTTCAGCAACCTACTGCAGTACAATGAGCTCTTTAGCTTTGGTTTCGAATACAAGTTTTAGAGAGAAGGGGTATCGTGCAGCTACCAGAGGCGTTTAGAAGAGACTTCGCCCAAGCCTTTGGGGCAGATGAGCTCGAAAGGCTACAAGAGGCGCTCAGCAGTGAGAGCCCGGTTTCCATAAGGGTCAATCCTCATAAACTTCAAATCCGGCATGAGCCTCAGATCCAGTCGGGTACGAAGCGAGTGCCATGGTGCGACCAAGGGATCTACCTCTCCGAGCGCCCTATCTTCGGAGTTGACCCCTGGTGGCATGGGGGTGGATATTACGTCCAAGAGCCAGCTTCGATGGCGGTGACACTCTATCTCCAGCAGTACGATGTTCAGCCCGAAGTGACCCTTGACCTCTGTGCTGCACCAGGTGGTAAAAGCACCTTACTGCGGAGTAACTTACCACCCACGACGCTCTTAGTTGCAAACGAACCTGACACCGCAAGGGCTAACGTGCTGAGGGAAAACCTACTCCGGTACAACTCAGATGAGGTCATCATCACCAACGCCTACCCACAAGAGCTGCGTCAAGCTGGGCTCTCCGCTGACCTGATCCTCGTAGATGCTCCTTGCTCAGGTGAGGGAATGTTTCGGAAAGAACCGGCAGCCCTCTCCAACTGGAGCATAGACAACATAGACCTTTGTGTCACTCGGCAACGAGAGATACTCGATGAAAGTTGGCAGATATTACGATCTGGAGGGATACTCATATACAGCACTTGTACGTATAACCTCCGAGAGAATGAAGAGCAGCTCCTCTATCTACGCAGTCGGCACGACCTGGAGGTCCTACCGCTTGAGCTCCCATCCGAGTGGGGCATCCAGCCTGGCAAAGAGGAAGGAGTCTACCGTTTCTTCCCCCACTACACTGCCTCTGAGGGGTTAACTCTCTTCGCTGTAAGGAAGCTGGGGGTGGATAGAATCAAAGAGAGCAAACCAAGTAAGCAAAAAACGAAAGGCAAGAAGCGCCCCGCTGAGTTGGATCACCTACCCGAGCAACATCTAGCTCACAGCACCGATGGCACGTGGTCCTACCTCTCGCCAAAGGGAAGAGAGACCCAACGGCTCTTGGAGAAAGGTCGCATCCAGATACTCCACACAGGCACCCTACTTGGGCAGGAAAAAGGTCGTGACTTCATACCGCATCACAACTGGGCTGTGAGCCCATCTCTATCCAACCTACTACCCTACCCGCCTTACCATTGCACACCAGAGGAGGCGCTTACCTACTTACGCAGAGAAGCCCTTCAGATCTCCGCTCCAAAGGGGTTCGTACTCCTGCACTACGATGGACTGCCCATCGGCTTGGTCAAGAACCTAGGATCCAGAGCCAATAACCTCTATCCCAAGGAGCTGATCCTCCGAAACTCAAACCTCACCACCCAGGATCTCCCGAGCCACTCCACCCTCATAAGACTACAGAAATGAAACGCTTCATACTTACTGTAATAACCCTAGTACTACTTCCACTGATCTCGCATAGTAGCCCTGTGGTGAGCCTGATCACCTGCGGCGCTACAGACCAATATGTATTTTACCTCTACGGGCACACAGCGATAAGAGTACAGCTAGATAGCGGAGAGGATCTTGCCTTCAACTACGGCTACTTCTCACCAGCTCAAGAACATTTTATCTACAACTTCGCCGTTGGCAAGCCCTTTTACTCCCTCGGCGTCACCCCGATGGAGGACTTCCTCTACGACTATGGCGCACAAGGACGCTATGTAGTGGAGCAAGTGCTCAATCTAAAGGAAGAAGAAGCCAACGCCCTCGTAGAGATGCTCTTCTGGAATGCTCAACCAGAAAATCGTGACTATAAGTACAACTTCTACTTCGACAACTGCGCCACACGCCCTAGAGACCTGATCGAAGAGTACACCGGTGGAATCACCTACCACGTAGCGGAGGAGGGGCTACCCACCTTTCGAGAGGCAATCCGCAGCAAGAGCTATACAGCAGCATGGTACACCATGGGGGCTGACCTCTGCCTTGGATGGAAGAGCGACCAGAAGATGAGCCTCCACGACGCCGCCTTCCTACCTGAGCTACTGATGCAAGAGATGTCAACTGCCACGCGCAATAAAGATGGAGAAAAGCTTGTACTCATGACAAGAGAGCTCTTACCCCAAACAAAAATCATAGGAGAGGGAAGCTCCAGCCCCGACACCCCCTTCTGGGTCTTTCTCGGCATCGCAGCTCTGTACGCACTACTCTCCTTTGTCCAGCTATTGTGGCATCAAGAGCTACCACTAAAGCTCCTCCGAAGTGCGCTCTACACAGTACTGGTGCTGGGTGGCATCATCATCTGGTTTCTAGCACTAATTTCAGAGCACCCGCACACTTTCCCCAACGCTCACATGCTCCTCTTCCATCCCTTCTACATACCGCTCATCATACAGCTCTGGAAGAGGGATAAGAAGGGTCTAGGAGGCATCGCACTTGCATTTGTTGTTGCCATCATACTCTTCCTCGCACTCGGCTACTTACAGGTCTACCCGCTCCCGATCACCATATTGGCAATGATCATACTCGTTGACTGTTGGCGCCTGTGGCAAGAGAGGAGAAAGTCAACACCCAAACCCCAAACTGCACCATGAGACCTACTTCACACCTACTCCTATCTCTCCTGCTCCTACTCTCCAGTCTCCCACTCACCGCACAGAGCCCAAAGGTGGCAGTCATTATCACTGTAGAGGAGCTACGAAGCGATATTCTAAAAGAGTTACTTCCCACTCTACCAGAGGGAGGACTACGCTATCTCGAGAGCCAAGGGGAGGTCTTCACACAAGTGCACCACCCACTACTTAGGGCGGACGCCACAGCATCCGAGGCAATCATCCACACCGGCACACTAGCCGTTGCCAATGGCATCTCTGAGCGCCGTCCCTACCTACGCAATAGCAACGGGCAGAGAGCACTCAGTGAGTCTGCGATGGAGGACAAAGACTATATGGGATATGGCACCCCGGAGCGACGCTCACCCATAGCACTCACAGCGAGCACCATCGGCGACCAGCTCAAGCAGAGCACCGTCGGATCTGCCTACGTCTATAGTGTCGCACCGAATGCAGAAGAAGCTCTAATAGCAGGAGGGCAGTATGCCAATGGCGCCTTCTGGATTGACGACTTCACAGGGAAGTGGACAACCTCTACCTATTACAAAGAGGGACTACCCTGGTACATCACGAAGAGCCACTTTGCTCGCACCAATGAAGACAACCGCCAGTACTACAAGACGACACCGCAAGTCAATGCCGAAGTATTCCACACAGCCAAGCTCCTCCTGAAACAAAGTCCACTGGGCAAAGATGGCACACCCGACCTGCTCACCCTCCACTTCTATGGCGGGAATACGCTCAAAAGCACCTCCACGAGTGTGGGAGAATACCAAACCTTCTATAGAGAGATAGATCGCTTAATCGCTGAGCTCATCCTCACCCTAAATCAAGAGCTCGGCAAGGGCAATTATCTCCTCGCCATTACCGGCAACGCCACTGCAAAGGAGTATCTACCACTCAGATCAGATCAAAGGACCTTCCAGCCGGAGCGTGCCAAAGCCCTAATCAACATGTACTTGATTGCCAAGTACGAAAGGCAAAACTGGGTACAGGAGATCACTCCAAGTGGTGAGCTATTCCTAGACCGCAACCTTGTCAAGCAGAACAGTCAGCTAGATCTCCATCAACTACAAGACGAGGTCGCTGACTTCCTGACCGAGTTTAGTGGCATTCAGTACGCCATCTCCGACTACCGCCTACGTCAGGAAGCACTAGGTAGAGAGCATGATCGAGCATGGCAGACAGCGCTCAATAAGGCCCCCCACAAGCATCGTGGAGATGTGATCTTTGGGCTACTCCCAGGATGGAGCATCGAGGACAACGCCACCCTAGCAGAGGGCTTCACGCCCTATCGTATGCGGTCGGTCGCCACCACATTCTTCCTCCTCACACCTGCCACAAAAGGGGTGGTAACGGATGAGGAGATCGATCTCCGCGACTTATCGACCATCATCAGCAGGGAGCTAGACATCCTACCACCGAGCGACACAACTATACCCTACTAAATACCACTCCCCATCACGATGCAGTGCGACCTCCGAACTTAAAAAATCTAAGTTGGGAACTTCGATACACCTAAGTTCCGAACTTCGACAACTCTAAGTTCCCAACTCGGATTTATTTAAGTTCGGATCTCTGGTGGGGTCGAGGTCGCAGATCTTTTTGTATCAATAATGAAGTTGCCAGAAAGGGCAATGGAACTGCGGTAAAAGATACTGCAGGGGATGGGGAGCTGGGGGTGGTATAGCTGAGATTATTCGGTGCGACCTAGGAGCTGCATGAGTAGCATGTATGCATCCTCTAACGAGGAGATCCCCTTTATCGAGATGCTACGCTTATCGTCGGCTTCATTGAAGCTCAATCCGCGACCATATCGACTGGCATTGGAGAGAAGTGTCGCAAACATACTACTCTTATAGTATACGCTAGAGAAGTCGGATAGGAGCTGGAGCTTGAGTAACCCCTGCTTCAAGAGGATCTTCTCTATACTTGCAGAGGAGGCGAGCATACGTAGCCGTGCAACATTGAGTAGCTCTTCGGCTTCGGTCGGTGGCGTGCCAAAGCGATCGATCAGCCGAGCACGATAGCGTTGCAGGTCCTTTTCGCGCTTGATGCTGTCCAGCTCACGATAGAGTGCGATCCGCTCATCATCACCTGGCACATACGTCTGTGGAAAGTATGCCTCCACATCTGTATCAATCTCTGTAACGAGGAGAGAAGTGGCGATAGTTGCGGTCTGCTCTGCTGCTTCGTCGCCTCCTAGGATCTCTTGAAGCTCCTCATCGCGAACCTCTTGTACCGCCTCCTCGAGTACGCGCTTGTAGGTCTCAAAGCCCAGATCAGCGATAAATCCGCTCTGCTCGCTTCCTAGCAGATTGCCCGCACCTCTGATGTCGAGGTCTTGCATGGCTATATGGTATCCACTGCCGAGACTGGCAAAGGTGACGATACTCTGCAGTCTCTTTTTAGCGTTATTGGTGAGTAGCTCAATGGGAGGTGTGACCAAGAGACAGTACGCCTTCCTATTTCCACGACCCACACGACCCCTCAATTGGTGGAGATCGCTTAGGCCAAATCGATGAGCGTCATTGATGATGATGGTATTGGCGTTGGGTACATCAATGCCATTCTCCACAATAGTAGTCGCAAGCAAGAGGTCATACTCGTGGTGAATGAAGCCGAGCAATACCTCCTCCAACTCCTTAGCTGGCATCTGCCCGTGCCCTACACCTATGCGTATGCCAGGAACAGCTCGCTCCAATTGTTGCTTGATGGTAAGGATGTTTTGCACCCGATTGTGGATAAAGAAGATCTGCCCATCTCTTGCCAATTCGCTCTGGATCATCTCTCCGATGGTCTCCGTATCAAAGGTGGTGTGCTCTGTCCTGATCGGGTATCTATTGGGGGGTGGCGTGAGGATATTGGATAGGTCTCGCGCTCCCATGAGGCTAAACTGTAGCGTCCTCGGGATCGGTGTCGCAGAGAGGGTAAGGGTGTCTACATGGATGCGGTACTGCCGGATGCGCTCTTTTGTCGCTACACCAAACTTCTGCTCTTCATCGATAACAAGTAGACCTAAGTCCTTGTATTCCACACTCTTTCCTGCAAGGGTGTGGGTGCCAATGATGATGTCGATATCGCCGTTCTTGAGTCGTTCTAGGATGTCTCTTCGCTCCTTGGATGTCTTTGACTTCGAGAGGTATTCGACCGTACAGGGGAAGCCCTCGAGGCGCTTGGCAAAGGTCTTGTAGTGCTGATAGGCAAGCACTGTGGTTGGTACCATCACGGCAACTTGCTTGGAGTCGGCAACGGCCTTAAAGGCTGCTCTAATAGCGATCTCCGTCTTACCGAAGCCGACATCTCCGCAGATGAGCCTATCCATGGGCGTTGGGCGCTCCATGTCTGCCTTCACATCTTCAGTTGCTCGCTCTTGATCAGGCGTATCCTCGTACATGAAGGATGCCTCTAGCTCTTTTTGCAGGTAGGTATCTGGACTGAAGGCAAACCCCTTGACTTTCAGTCGCTCTGCGTATATCTTGATAAGGTCTCGTGCGATGTCCTTGACCTTATTCTTCGTCCTCTCTTTTAGCTTATCCCAAGCTCCAGAGCCCAGCTTGCTCAGCTGTGGGGGCTCTTCTGTCTCGCGGCTCTTGTAGCGTGAGATGTGGTGCAGGGAGTGGATGCTTACAAAGACGCTGTCGCCACCTCTGAAGTTGAGCCGAACGGTCTCTTGAAGTCGCCCATTCTGCTCCATCGTGATGAGCCCGCCAAAGGTGGCTATACCATGGTTTTGGTGCACAACGTAGTCACCGTACTCTAGACCTTGGATCTCCTTGAGTGTCAGCGTGGTTTTATGCTTACGGATCTCGTCGTTCTTGAGGTTGTAATTATGGAACCGCTCAAATATATTGTGATCGGTTAGGAAGACCACTCGCTGCTGGTGGTCGATGAAGCCCTGATGTAGCGGTGATAGGATCAGCTCAACACCCGTGACCCCAGACTCTGACAAAATGCTATCCAGTCGACGGATCTGGCTCTCCTGACCGCAGAGGATCGTCGTACGGTAGCCCTCATCGATATACTGCCGTAGCAGCTGTGTGAGTAGTTCGAAGTTCTTATGAAACAGAGGCTCAGGGCTCTGATTGTAAGCTACTTCTTTCCATCTTTCTTCATGGACCGAAATGTTTCGGGCAATGCAAGTGTGGGAGTCAATCTCTTCGAGTAACTTATCAACGGGCACCAGCACTTCTTGCAACTCTTCTAGCGAGCTGAAGACATTATCCTCTGGATGAACTGGTGGTTGAGTATACGTAGTTTGGAATGCCGGCTCTAGGAAGGCAAACTGATCGATGTAGACGATCGTGTCGTCCGGAAGTCGGGTCAGGAGGGAGCTCGAAGCGCGCTGGCGAAGAGAGAAAGATGCCAAGATGGTCACTTCGTCCATCTGACCCGATGAGAGCTGAGTCTCAGGGTCAAAGGGGCGGATACTCTCTACCTCGTCTCCGAAGAAGTCGATACGAAATGGCTCTGTCTGCGAGTAGGAGTAAATGTCGATAAGGCTCCCCCTGACAGCGAAGTGCCCAGGAGTGTAGACATAGTCTACCTCTTCCATCCCCATATCCCACAGCTGACGCCTGAGCGAGGCTCGGTCGTAGGATTCGCCTACTTGTATCGTGACTCGCCCGTTGTTGTAGTCTTCATCATTCACCACCCCCTCAATGAGCGCCTCGGGATAGGTGACGATGACCTGTGGCACCCGACCACGATGCAGCAGCTCTAGAACTTCGGTCCTGCTAACCTCGTTGACATCATCCTTTTGCCCGAACCTTATCGCACGCCGATATAGGGAGGGGAAGTAAGCGACCGTCTCAATTCGGTTGTCAAGAAGATAGGAGAGATCATTTTGCAAGTACCCAGCATCCTCCTCGTTTTTAGCGATACAAAGAATCGGACGACTTTGGTGTTCAGCGATATTTGCCAGCAACAAAGCATGCGCCGACCCTTGGAGCCCTTCTAACTTGGTCTTCGATGAAAGAGCTCCCTTAGGTAGGGTAATGAGATCTCTGAGTTGCACTAAAGCTGTTACTCCGCTGACTCTGCCATGTTGTGGAAGACGTTCTGAACATCGTCGTCCTCCTCAAGTCGCTCGAGCAGTACTTCGATGTCAGCTCGCTCTTCGTCCGATACTTCCTTAGTACTGAGTGGCAAGCGGACAAACTCTGAGCTTGTAATCTCGTAGCCGTGCTCTTCGAGGTACGACTGAATGGCACTATTGGACGCAAATTCACCCGAGATGATGATCTCTTCACCATCCATTTCGACCTCATCGACTCCGAAGTCTATAAGTTCGAGCGTGAGCTCCTCCAAGTCCTCATCCTTTGGCACTACATGAAAGATACACTTGTGCTCGAATAGAAATTCCACGCTACCTGAGGTTGCGAGGTTACCGCCAGTCTTATTAAAGTAACTCCGGACATTGGCTACAGTGCGGGTAGTGTTGTCTGTCGCTGTCTCGACAAATACAGCAATGCCGTGAGGACCATAGCCCTCATAGTTAACTTCCTTGTAATCCCCTTGAGCCTTATCTGTAGCTCTCTTGATGGCACGCTCCACATTATCCTTCGGCATGTTCTCCTTCTTCGCCGTCTGGATCAGCATTCTCAGTCTCGGGTTTGTGTCGGGGTCTGGTCCACCGTCCTTCGCAGCAATAGTTATCTCTTTACCCAGCTTAGTGAAGGTCTTAGCCATATTACCCCAGCGTTTGAGCTTGCGGGCCTTTCTGTATTCAAATGCTCTTCCCATTTGTCTATGTTACGGTTTATTACGTTTATCTTAGCTCTGCACCCAGTTTTTTGTGTAGTGCTTCGTATATCTTTTGCATGGTCTTATCTATCACTTTGTCCGATAGGGTCTTATCCTTATCTTGCAGGTCAAAAGTCACTGCGTAGGACTTCTTACCCTCGGGCAAGTGCTTAGGGTCATCGTAGACATCGAAGAGGGCGACACTCTTGAGCAACTTCCGCTCCACCTCACGTGCTACTTGCTCCACCTGACCAAAGGTGACGTGTGCGTCCAAGAGCAGTGCAAAGTCACGCTTCACTGAGGGGAACTTTGCCACCGGTTGGATCGTCACTTCACGCTTCAGCACACGCTTCATTACCTCTCTCCACTCTATCTCAGCGAAGTATACCGGGAAGTCGATGTCGTGCATCTCACGCGACAGCTTCGGATCTACGATGCCCCATTTCACAATCGTGCCACCTCCGCGCAGCTTAATCTCCTCTCCCTTGACAAAGAGATCGTCGTTAGAGATCGCCTTGACCTCCATCTCACGATCATTAAGTCCCATACGAGTCAAGACATTCTGCAAGTGCGCCTTAAGCTCATACGGCATCACTTCTCTATCGGGTACCGCCCAATTGTGTGCCGCCTTGTCACCTGTCATCCAGAGCCCTAGACGGTAGCTCTCCTTGTAACCCGCTAGCGGGGTCTTCTCCTTGTCGCTACTCTTGCGGTAGACGTTGCCAAACTCGAACAACCTCAAGCCGGTGGCACGTCTATTTAGGTTATACTCAATCACTTCCAAACCTCCATGCAAAAGTGTCATGCGCATGGTAGAGAGTTCAGACGAAAGCGGATTTTCGAGCTCCACTCTGCCCTCTACGCCTGCGTAGTAACCCGCATCGGAGAGGGAGTTATTAAGGATTTCGTTGAACCCGGCTCCCACCAATTGCTCACTCACAATCTGCTGAAGGTGTATACTCTCATCGGTCTCCGTCTTATCCGTCAGCGAGCTGTGGAGGTCGGTCTGCTCAGGAAACTCGTTGTAGCCATAGATCCTAAAGATCTCTTCTATCACATCAATGTCGCGCGTGACATCGTAGCGATACCTCGGCACACTCAGCTCAAAAACACCCTCACGCTCACTCAACACCTTGATCTCAAGCACCTCCAAGATCTCCACCACCTCATCTCGCGAGATAGCAAGCCCGAGGAGCTGATTGATCTGCTGTAGCGATACAGACACCCTGCTCTCCTCCATAGGAGTTGGGTAGATGTCGTATACTTCACTAGCCACTTGACCTCCCGCCACTTCGATGATGAGGGCGACTGCCTGCCTCAGTGCAGCTGGTATCGTGTTCGGATCCAGACCTCTCTCGTATCTAAATGAGGCGTCCGAATTGATCCCATACCTCCTAGCACTCTTGCGGATGTATGTCGGATGAAAAGTAGCAACCTCCAAAAATATATCTGTCGTCGTCTCCGTGACACCTGAGTTCTCACCACCCATCACGCCTGCTAGGCAGAGGGGCTTCGTAGCATCTGCAATGACGAGGTCGCGATCCATCAGCTCACGCTCCACCCCATCCAGGGTCGTTAGCCGCTCACCCTCGTGTGCCAGCCTCACCCGTATCTCACCGCCCTCAATCTTAGCAAGGTCAAAGGTGTGAAGCGGCTGCCCTATATCGTGCAAGATATAGTTGGAGGCATCCACCACATTATTGATAGACTTCTGCCCTATCAGCTCGAGAGCATCCTTGAGCCACTTAGGGCTCTCTTTGACCTCCAGCCCCTTAATCACCACACCTGCATACCTATAGCATGCTTCGGGAGATTGCAAGCTCACCTTTATCGGAGAGCCACTGCCACTCACCTCTGGTGCCGTAGGCTTCTTGAGAGAAGTCGTATAGCCGTGAAAACTAAGATAGGCATGTAGATCCCTCGCCACACCATAGTGCGATGTCCCATCAACACGGTTGGGGGTGATATCTACCCCGATTACATAGTCGCTCTCAACTCCGAAGTAGTCCGAAGCAAGAGTACCGGCAGGGATATCGTCTGGCAGCACCATAATACCAGAAGAGTCGCTCCCCACGCCTAGCTCATCTGCAGAGCAGATCATCCCCTCTGAGACCTCACCTCTGATCTTACCCTTCTTTATGACAAAAGGCTCTCCCTCACTCGTGTAGAGCGTTGTCCCTACCGTAGCTACTGGCACCGTCTGACCTGCAGCTATATTAGGTGCACCACAGACTATCTGTATAGGACCATCAGGGGTCAGCTCACTGCCCAGATCCACCATTGTTACATGCAAGTGGTCCGAATTGGAGTGCTCCACACAGGTCACGACCTTACCGATCACGACACCTCTCAGCCCACCCAAGATCGACTCGCGCTTCTCTACACTCTCGACCTCCAGACCGATAGAGGTAAGGATCTTACCTACCTCTTCTGGAGTGAGCTCTCCAAGCTCTACATACTTTCTAAGCCAGTTGTACGATACGTTCATAATATTATGCTACAATCACTCTATTACGTCGATACACAAAAAAGTCGCCGCTACACTAGTACGGATAGCAAGCAACTCCTCCCCCATCTCCAACGTTAATGACGACAAAGGTACTAAAAATGTGGCGTCACTGAAGCCCCAAGCTCGCCATCAACTTCTCTATATGGTTTTCCCAAATATAATCGAGTGTCTCACGCTCCATATTCAGGTCGTGGTCCTCTACAAGGAGCGACACTGTCCTCGACAGCTCAGTCTCTACGATCTCCATACTGACGAAGCTATCCAAGTCATCGTCCCACACCCACTTGATCTTAAAAGGTGCCTCAAACTCGACAATCTTGCCACTCCGATCATCACCCTTCAGATCCCAGTAAATGTGTATGTCATCTCCGTAAATATCAACCTTCTCAGCAAACCACTCAGTTAGTCCTCTAGAGGTTGAGATCTCATTCCAGATACTACGTACAGATGCACGATCAAATAGGTACTCATGTACCAAGCCAGGATTGATGGGTGCTACCTTCTTCTGTTTTTTCTTCTCTGCCATATACCTTGGCTCCCCTCAAATATTAAAGTAGGCACAATGTACCAAAAAAAGCCCGATCTACCAATTCACCTGCATAGCCAGCACAGCTACAAATCATAGAAGCCTTATATCAGTGAGTTACAAAGCCTAAGGCAGACCGTACAGAGCCCTGCACAGGCAGATCACTAAGATCCGAACTTCAACCAAACGGAGTTGGGAACTTAAATAAATCGGAGTTGGGAACTTAGAGTTGTCGAAGTTCCGAACTTCGATGCATCTAAGTTGGGAACTTAGAAAATCTAAGTTCGGAGGTCAGTTAAAAGCCACCTTAGACTCAGCATAAAAAGAGAACCATTAAAGGCAAATATCCAACCGCAAGGTAGCACCAACTCATAATATATCATACTCAGCATTAGGATAACACATTTTACCCTTAACAGCCTACCTAATGCCTACACTAAAGACATCTAAGCTACAATCCAAGGGCAACGAAAAGTAATAATTTATTGATAAATATACAAACTTAAACAAATCTTTAGAAGAGAGACAAATAAGTATTAAAAATATACTATATTTGTACTCCGTACACACTAAATTAGAATGAAAGAAAAGACATTTATGACATGTACTAGATCATTAGCCCGGAGACTATTCACATGGAGTACAGCTATCATGATGATAAGCATGGTGACTTCATGCTCTGTCCTACGTATTGGCAAGCGCGCTAAGGATGAAGAAGTAAAAGATACTCGTACAGAGTATGAAAAAATAGTATCAGACCAAAAGCAAGACAACGGTCACTTCATCGATATTTATGAGAAGGAGGGGAAGTACTACTTTGATATCACAAAAGAATACCTAGGTAGAGACCTACTTATCGTGAACCGCATACTGCAAGTGCCGGCAGAGCTCAACGAGGCAGGGATCAATGGGGGTATGAACTATGAGAACTCCCTAATGAGCTTCGAGCTCTCTAACGATAACAAACACCTCCTGATACTTGATATCAAGCCCAAGCCCCACTACCCACAAGATGCCATGATAGGCATCTCCGTAGAGGACAACTACATACCATCACTTATGGGAAAGATGAAGATAGAGGGCTTTAGCAACGACTCCACCTCTATCCTAGTGGAGGTCACAGAATTTTATGATGGCTCATCGGACACCTTCAACAACCTCTTCGCCATGCTCAACATGGGTAGCTCGACCAATAAAGAGCTGTCTCGGATCGTAAGAGCAACTGCATTTGAAAATAATGTCACCGTAGTCTCTGACCTCAGCACCTCTGTAAGAGAGATAGATGTCACAGCCTACCTTACAGTCCGCGTAGCCTCCTCTATCGTGCTCCTACCAGAGCAACCTATGGCAGCGCGATACCTCTCTCCTAGAGTAGGATACTTCGCAGTACCACGCACCTTCTACTCCGATGAGCAGCTGGGCGTCGAGACACGTGAGATCATCACACGCTGGCGGCTAGAGCCGAGCGACCGAGAAGCATACAAGCGGGGAGAGCTAGTGGAGCCGATCAAGCCAATCGTATTTTACATAGACGCCTCTACGCCTGCAAAGTGGAGACCCTTTATAAAGAAAGGAGTAGAAGACTGGAACGTTGCCTTTGAGAAGGCAGGATTTAGAAATGCCATCATAGCAAAGGAGATCACCTCGGAGATCAATCGCGATGACCTCACTTACTCCTCTCTCACCTACGTGGCATCGGAGCAAAAAAATGCAATGGGTCCATCGGTATACGACCCTCGGAGCGGAGAGATATTCCAAGCAGATATTATATGGTGGCACAACGTCCTTACGGTGCTAAAAAACTGGGTGATACTTCAGACAGGAGCTCAAAACCCCGATGCGGCTACACTCCAACTACCTGATGATATCGTAGGTGATGCGATGCGATTTGTCGCTTGCCACGAGGTGGGGCACTCGCTTGGCCTGCGCCACAATATGATAGCATCCAATGCCTACTCCATCGATCAGCTACGTGATCCTGAGTTTACCTCCAAACATGGGACTTCGCCCTCTATTATGGACTACGCACGATTTAACTACGTAGCCCAGCCCGAGGATGGAGTCACACACTTCTCACCTCAGATAGGACCATACGACATGCTCGCCATCCAGTATGGCTATAGATGGTATGGAGACGTAGGTGGAGAGAGTGAACTACCTCATTTACACCAGCTACTAAGCCAGCACACAGGGAAACTCTACAGATACAGTGAGGCACAAGACCCCCGTGCTGCCATTGATCCGAGAGCGCAGACAGAAGACCTCTCGGACGACCCGGTGACCGCATCGACACTTGGTATCAAGAACCTCAAGCGTCTAATGCCACAGCTACTAGAGATAACTGACAATGGCAAACCAGATCAAGACTATAAAGAGGTGGGTATCCTATACAATGCACTGATCGGACACTGGAATACCCTAGTCTACCACCCACTTGCTCTCATCGGAGGTATCGAGATCAACTATGTGACACGTGACTCAGGTGGTGGTGCATATAACTTTGTACCCCGTGAGCAACAAAAGCGAGCTGCAGAGTTCCTGATCCGTGAGACGATCAGAGATGTAGAGTGGCTCTTTGCTAACGACCTATTGAAGTACACATTTCCTCTCAAGAGCAGCCCAATGGGCTACATAGAGCAAGCCCCAACGCTACTCTTAAAGAATGCCCAGAGCTACATCTTCTGGGACCTGCTGGACAATTCACGTCTCATCCGCATGAGTGAGAATGAGTACCTCAATGGCGATAACGCTTTCAAACCCACCGAACTAACTGATATGCTATATAAGGCAGTCTTCTCGAAGACAGAGAGAGGTCAGAGGCTGACTGTAGAGGAGCGCTTTGTACAGAAGGGACTCGTGGATGCGCTCATACAAAGCGTCTCAGCAGAGAAAGCATCAAAGAAGGGCAGCAGCCTGCACCTATCGGATGACCTAATAGACTACGAGCGGACAACAGCCTCAGTGCGAAACATTGAGTTTCATGGCTCCCTCTCAGATCGTATCTCCGATGCGATCTCAGTCAAGAGAGAGCTCTTGCTACGCATCCGTACCACACTGGAGAGGAGACGCAACTCCCCCACTCCTGAGCTTCGTGGACACTACCAAGACATGATCCTGAGGATAGACCATGCCCTCCAAAGTGAATGATTTATTTTTATAACATTAGACACATAAAAAAATGAGAAGGAAGTTATTCTTTCTGCTCCTGGTAACATCGCTCTTCGCAGCTGCGCTGCCTGCACAAGATACAGGTACCAGGACCATCAAAGGACGAGTAGTGGATGCCAGAGATGGTGAGCCACCGATTGCTGCTACAGTATTCATTGCACCGGACCAGACGGCTGCAAAAGACTTCGACCCGCAGGGTGTCAAGACTGACTACGATGGTAATTACCTCTTCACCCTCCCGAAGTCCGTAAAGAAAGTGATCGTTAGTTATATAGGCTTTGAAGACCAGACCATTGAGTTAAAGCCGGATCAGTCGATATACAACGTTCGGCTCAAGGAGAACTCCGACTTCTTGGATGAGCTGGTGGTGACTGGCTATCAGGTGATAGAGAAGCGCAAGGTCACTTCGGCTGTCACCTCTATCGAAGCCGACGAATTACAACAAGTAGGTGTGCCGAGTATCGACCAGCTGCTGATCGGACAAGCCTCCGGCGTAGTGATTACTCCTATATCAGGTGCCCCAGGGGCACAGAGCCAAGTGAGGATACGTGGTACGGTGTCACTCACGGGATCGTCTGAGCCACTCTGGGTATTGGATGGTATCCCTCTTGATGGCGACCAAGTGCCCAAGGATATCTCGGACCAGAACATACTTGACCAGCTACATAATAGCTCCATTGCAGGGCTCAACCCTGCCGATATTGAGGACATCACCATCCTTAAGGACGCTGCAGCCACAGCCATCTATGGAGCTAGAGCTGCTAATGGTGTGATAGTCATCACTTCAAAGCGCGGAAAGGAGGGCAAAATAAGGGTCAACTTCAATGCAGACCTCTTCCATACTGCCCGCCCCATAGCTTCGAAGCTCAATCTCCTTAACGCCTCACAAAAGGTAGATCTAGAGCTGGGACTCCTTCGTAACCCATACCACAATCACCTCTCAGAGCATGGCGATGTGGCGAGGCTTATAGAGGGAGCGGGGCTGACAGACGCATACAAGGCAGATGGCATGACAGCCCTATCTCCAGAGGTTACAAGCCAGCTCGACCACCTACGCCTAGTGGGCACCGACTGGTTTGGAGAGATATATGCACCAACCCTCAACCAGCAGTACGGTCTGAGTTTGTCTGGAGGTAGCGAGCGCATGCACTACTACACCAGCTTTGGCTACTACGATGAGAAAGGTACCACAAAGGGTACTTCCTTTGGGCGTTACAACCTGACTACTAACCTTGACTTCAATCTCAGCAAGAAGTTTCAGGCATCTCTCAGCCTCTTTGCCAACCAGAGCAATCGTAGTACATACCTGACCGATGGTGCCTTTGCCAACCCTCAACGATACACAAGAGATGTAAACCCCTACCGGGAGCTATACGACAAGGATGGCAATTATATCTATGATGCGGACGTCACAAATAGCGACTACAAGCAGATCCCCTTCAACTATGCTGAGGAGATGGAGAACACTGCCTACACACTTAAGAACCAGTCTCTCAAATCAGTCATAGACCTTAAATGGAACGTCCTAGAGTCACTGCGCCTCACCTCTCAACTGGGGCTCCAGTTAGAGAATAATCGTACTGAGAAGTTTGCAGATCAAGAGACCTTCTTCACTCGGAATTATCGCGAGGGATCAAAGACGGGAGGGAAGCCCGTCTTGCCTGAGGGGGGCATCATTCAGAATTGGAACGAAGCCTACTTCCAATACAACTGGAAAAACCAGATCTTCTACTCCCAGGTCTTCGGCGATAAGCACGATCTAGACCTCATGGGCGGTATCGAGCTGAGGAAGAACAAGTCTACCGGGATCCACGGTAAGGGCTTCGGCTTTGATCCTAAGACCTTAACGACTAAGCCAGTGGTATTCCCCGAGGGCTATAGTTCAATTAACGATGCACGGTACAGGATGTACGACAAGTCGGTGTACGAAAATGCTTTCGTCTCCTTCTTCTCTACGGCGTCGTATACCTACGATCATCGATACACGCTATTTGCAAGTTTGCGCTACGATGGTTCCAACCTCTTTGGCGTCGACCCAAAGTACAAGTATCTGCCACTCTGGAGTGTCTCTGGTGCATGGAACGTCAGCAGAGAGTCATTCATGAAACCTATCAAGTGGATATATGACCTTAAGGTACGTGCATCATACGGTATCCAGGGCAACGTGGATAAGAATACTTCACCCTTTGTTAAGGGTGTCTGGGGCACAAAATCGTTCTTTACCAACCAGCACGTGCCTATCATCACTGTCTTATCTCCGCCCAATCAAAACCTGAGATGGGAGAAGACCACGACCACCAACCTGGGTGTAGATCTATCGTTGTTGGAAGGTCGGATCTCGACCACCTTCGACTACTACTACAGAAATAGTAGCGACCTCATCAGCATGAAGAGCATCCCAAGAGAGAATGGCTTCGACTTCGTGAGCCTCAACTGGGGAGAGGTAGAGAATAGAGGTTGGGAGCTATCGCTCTCCACAATCAATATTCAGACAAATGATTGGTACTGGTCAACTAGCTTCAACATCTCACGAAACAAGAGCAAAGTACTACAGTACAACACTCGAGACACCGACTACACCCCATCTCTTGAGGGCTATCCGATCAATGCGATCTTCGTGATTCCTACTGCCGGACTCGATGAAAACGGTCTGATGACCTTCAAGGGCAAGGACGGAACGATAAAGAACATCAAGGAGTTCTATGGTCTTACCGAGGGAGTCTTTGGCGATGTCAACTCTGAGCTCTCTGAGGCTGAGTATCGCGATCTCTTCGAGTACGCAGGCGATCGTGATCCAAAGCTCACCGGAGGTATCAGCAGCACTCTAAAGTACAAGAACTGGGATCTCGGCATCTACTCCAACTTCTTCATCGACAAGATGGTCGTACGCCGTCCCTTCTACCATCCCACAAAGGTAGATCCGGGCATCAACTATACCTCTGAGATCTACGATATATGGTCACCAGACAACACATCTGGCATCTATCCAAAGATTCTAGGTGGCAACGACCTGACAGAGCTAGAGAAGTTCACCTACGAGTGGCTAAACGGCTATGATCCAGCCAACTCTTACTCCAGCTACGACATCTGGAGCAAGAAGCTCAGCTACCTGCGCATCAGTAGTATCCGCCTAGGCTATACGATCCGAGGTGGCGATGTGAGGGCAGATTGGTTCGATCGCATCCGCTTTAGCGTTGAGGCTCGCAACCCCTTTGTTATCAGCACAGACTACAGCGGCTACTTTGATCCAGAGAGCTACGGTAATATATACGCTCAGCCGGTGGCACGTACTGTCTCCTTTGGAGTTAACATGTCATTCTAAGCAAGAAAGGAATACAGAGATATGAAAAATAGAATATATAAGATATTACTTCTTGTCCTCTTCTTAGGCTCAGCCACAAGCTGCGATAAGTATCTAGACATTATCCCAGTAGGCGAGGTGATCCCCACCAAGAGCGAAGAGTACAACGCACTGCTCAATAGTGCCTACAGCATCTTTCCGCGACATAAGGAGCTCCTCACTATGAGAGGAGTCCAGGTCGATCCTATCATCGATCCTTGGGGTCTCTCGAGCTTCCCTATGTACAAAAACATCTATACATGGACAGATACCTCTGATGCCGACGATCGCACTGAGGAGTACCCATACATATCATTTTACCAGACCATCTTTTATGTAAATGATATCATCGCCGAGGCACCTAATGCCGAGGAGAGCAATGGCTACCCTCTACCGCAGATCATCGCAGAGTCTTACCTCCTTCGGGCTTATGCCTACTTCGAGCTTGCCAATATGTACGGTCCGAAGTATGCTGAAAATCAGCGTGACACCAAGGTCGTACCGATCATCCTCATCGTAGATACCGAGCAGGTACTCCCACGCAATACACTGGGAGAGATCTACGACCAGATCGAGAGCGACCTAGCCAAGGCAGAGGAGATGATGACTGTGACCACCTGGGAGAAGTCCGAAGATAAGTACAAGGGCTCCAAGGAGGCGCTCTACGGGCTTGCTTCGCGCATATACCTTTACAAGGGCGATTGGAATAAGTCACTGGAGTATGCCAAGAAGGCTTTAGCCATCAGTGAGTTCTTAGAGGATTTCAACGACAGCGAAGCTCTCATGCCTACGCACTACTCTTCTGCCGAAAACGTGTGGGCTCTCGAGGAGGTGGTAGGCCTTAACATCCGAGAGTTCGCCTCTATCCAGCCGACATTCCTCGACACATTTGCTGAGGGTGACCTTCGCAAGAGCAAGTTCTTTGAGGAGAATATGGACTGGATGACGGGTGAGTTTTTCACTGTCAGCGTAAAGCTAACGAGTCGAGATACACGAAGCACGGTACGGCGTGCCGAGGTATTCCTCAACGCTGCCGAAGCCGCAGCGCGACTAGGTCAGGACCAGCAGGCAAAGAGCTACATGAGCTCCCTACTAGCTAAGCGCTACACTCCGGAGCATTTTGCTGCAGCAGAGTCGCAGTGGCAAGCCCTTTCGGGTCAGGCTCTTGTAGAGTGGATCCTACAGGAGCGGCTCAAGGAGCTAGCCGTAGAGGGGCATGAGTGGTACGACTACAAGCGCACCTCTCAGCCAGCACTTACCAAGACCGTGGAGGGTGAGGTATACAACCTTAAGGAAAACGATCCTCGCTACGTCCTTCAGATACCTAAGAGTGCTCGCGATGCCAATCCGAAGCTAATGGAGTAGTATCTCCCTAGTTAGGAGGCACAAACATCAATACCTCAGCACCCAGCCTTACTGTCCTTGCACAGCAAAAGGTTGGGTGCTTTTCATTTTTCCTCCCATAGATCTGACCGTCAAACCCAGTAGAGTCGGGTAGAAAAAATAGCGCTACGTTGGCAAATGGGATGGGCTACTGGCTATCGTCATTTACTGTACCTGAGACCCTCTATGCCATGGCTGCATGGAAGTGAGCATAAGGAGTACGAGGATGAGATGTTTCTTGCGTGGCTCCTTGATGATTAAGAGATAATTAAGTCGTTTGCTTGCAAGATCATTCCTACTCAACATTACTTTCACTAGAAAATCAACAACACAATATATTTTCTGCACTAAAAGGCACAAAATAAACAAAGGAAACTTTACAAAATACCTCAACTGAGATATGCGTAAAACACAGTCTTGCTAAGTTAATGAGTAACGGCTAGGGATACGGGGTCTTAAGGCGGGTGTACCTAAGACCCGAACTTAGAAAATCTAAGTTCCGGTCTTAGACCGATCGAAGTTGGGAACTTAGACAAGTCGAAGTTCGGAACTTAGTTTGAGCGAAGTTCGGGTGTTGGAAATTATGGTGCAGCGATGTCGGTTTTTTATAAGTGCGATCAGCGCTCTTTCCGAGATAGGGGTATGGAGGATTATACTTAGGTCTATCCCTACTCTACACTGTCTATCATCTCCTCTATGCCCAGCTCCTCGGTCGCTGGGATAGAGAACTTTGAATTATTCTTAACCCCATGCTCCATTAGCCGCTCAGCAGCACGATATATCCCTTGAGTACCCCTCAGTCGGAGCTCTACCTGGTCGAAGCGCTTACGCAGAGTGTCGAATGTTTTACCGACTTGCTCCATATCATTTCCGAGCTTTGCTACCCTATCTACTATAAGCTCCGCCTCTCTGATGATTTCGTCGATATTCCTCTCCTGGGTATGCTGGCGCCAAACAACTTTGATGATACGTAGTAGGACGAGCAGATTGTAATCGTTTGCAAGGAAGACACGCCTATCGATCGCATATCGCCACAAGTCGGGATCGAGCTGGAGAGCGAGGTCTAGTGCTCCCTGGTTGGGCATGAACATGATCACATAGTCAAGTGCCTCTCGGGGGGGCTCTATGTAGTTATTGTATTTCTTATCTGCCAGCTCATCGATGTGCTTCTTTACGCTCTCTAGGTGGGCTCGCTTTAGTCTCTCTTTTTCTTGATCATCATCACTCTCGAAGTAATCAACGTAGGCTTTGAGAGATACCTTTGCATCAATGATCAGCACCTTATCGTCAGGATAGTAGAGGAGAGCATCAGGTCTGAGGAGGTTGCCATTGGGTCCGTGGAGCGTCACTTGTGTATCGTAGCTGATGCCCCTCTTCAAGTCCTCCATCTCTAGCAAGCGCTCTAGGATCAGTTCACCCCAATTGCCCTGCCGCTTGCTCTCGTGTCGGAGGGCCTGCGAGAGGGTATCTGCCTTCTCCCCCACCTCGAGTGTGCGCTCCATCAGTAGCTTGATGGTTGCCTCCAGCTTGCCAGACTGCTCTGCACTGCTCGACTTATTGGTCTCAAAAGCGGTCTGCATCTTACTGATGCTCTCTTTGAGGGGAGCTAAGATCGAGTGGAGGTGCTTCTCGTTGGTAGAGGTGAGCTCCTCGCTTCTCTTCTTGGTGATCTCCTCAGAGAGAGCTGTGAATTTGGACTGAAGTGCCTCCAGCTGTCGATCAAAGTTCTCTTGCTGTCTCTCCTGCAACTCCTCATGAAGACTCTTCTCGCTCTCAAGCCTTTCATGTATGGAGCGGTTTTGCTCTTGGAGGCGGATGAGCTCCTGGCTCTCTTCTCGTCGAGCGCGCTGCTCATCCGAGAGCGCCTCTTGCCACGCTCCGAACTGACGGCGGTAATAAATGTAATAGAGAAGTAGCGCAATGACTGCACCGATGAGAAAGAAAAGAATGTAGATAGGGATCTGAGAAGTCACTGTATTATGGCTATAAAAGGGTTGATTTTGCATATCAAAGATAACCAATTTAGTGAAAAGGTGTATATTGCTAGGAGTATACACATTCTTAATAACCATACATGAAAAAATATGAGTGAGACAAAGTACGATCTGGCGGTGATAGGCGGAGGACCTGGTGGCTATAACGCTGCTGCCATAGCTGCTAATAATGGACTGAAGACCATCCTATTTGAGAAGGGAAATCTAGGGGGTGTATGCCTCAATGAGGGTTGTATCCCCACAAAGGCACTCCTCCATAGTGCTAACCTCCTTGATACCATGCGGGAGAGCAAGAAGTACGGCATCACTGTTGACGGTGATCTGGAGCCGGACTATAAGCGCATACAAGGGCGTAAAAACAAAATTGTCCGCAAGCTCGTGGCTGGTGTGAAGATGAAGCTGAGCAATGCCGGTGTAGAGGTGGTCGAAGCTCTAGCAACGCTGGATGGTGAGGGCGAGGAGTCGCTACGGATCAAGGCGGATGATAAGATCTATCTGGCTAAGAAGGTGCTTCTTTGTACCGGCTCTGAGACAGCGATCCCACCTATCGAGGGGCTGGCTGAGAGTGGCTACTGGACCAGCAGAGAGGCACTTCAGGCAAAGGAGCTCCCCAAGAGCTTGCTCATCATCGGTGGGGGTGTGATTGGGATGGAGTTTGTGAGCTTCTTTACCTCCATGGGGGTTGAAGTGACGGTCGTAGAGATGATGTCGAAGATCCTTGGTCCGATGGACGGTGAGCTCTCCTCACTACTGATGGAGGAGTACAAGAAGCGTGGCGCTAACTTTTATCTCAATACCAAGGTGGTCGCAGCATCAAAGAAGGGCTTGACGATAGAGACAGCAGATGGCGAGCGCAAGGAGCTCAAGGGGGAGAGAATTCTCCTTAGTGCAGGGCGACGTGCCGTTACCGAAGGGCTCGGACTTGAGACGTTGAACATTGAGCAAAACCGTGGGGCTGTGGTGGTTGACCAGTTTATGCAGTCTTCACACCCGAGGCTCTATGCCGCTGGCGATGTGACTGGATACTCCCTGCTAGCACACACTGCGATCCGTGAGGGCGAGGTGGCGGTGAACCATATCTTAGGGCGAAATGATGACCCGATGCGCTATGACGCGATCCCTGGGGTCGTATATACTCACCCCGAGATAGCCAGTGTGGGCAAGACGGAGGAGGAGCTCAAGGAGGCTGGTGTGCCACATAAGGTGCTCTCCCTACCGATGAGCTATGCGGGTAGATTTGTAGTTGAGAATGAGGGTGGTAACGGGCTCTGCAAGGTCATTGTCGATAAGGACGAGCGAGTCATTGGAGGTCACATCCTTGGTAACCCCGCCTCAGAGCTGATTATCATCATAGGCATGGCAATCACAGAGCGGCTTACTGTAGACCAATTGAAGCGCCATATCTTCCCCCACCCGACGGTCGGAGAGATCATTCATGAAATCCTTTGATATTGATCATAGGACTAGAGCGCACTTTAACTAAATAAAAAAGTCCCGTACCTAGAATGAACTAAGTACGGGACTTGCTTTTGTATTTATACCGTCTTCGGAATTGAGCGGAATTTTCCTTACATCTCCTCGTTAAACTCCTCGATAGAGAGTGGCGTGAACGAGTAAGTAAAGTCTCCTGTACGACGATTCTTGTGTCGCTGTACAAACCCTCTACACATCACTCGATCGCCCTCTAGAAGGGAGATGGATGCAATCTCGGGAGAGGCTGTACCGTAGTATCCTTCTTCGGTCATTACCTCCACCTCATCATCTGAGATACTAGTGATGATACATGTTTGTGCAGGGTAAAGCGGAATCGCCTCCTCAGGAACCATTGGCTCGGGTAGCAATAGATACTCTCTGTAGCTACCACCTTGGCGTGATCTATTATTGCGTGGTTTGAACTGCTCTCTTACGAGCAGAAAGTTTACAAAGTCGCCAAAGTCCCACATCGACTCCTCACCTGGAAGGTAATGGTGATGGCTAGTGGTATCGATGAGGTGGTGAGCTCTGACAGCTTCGCTATACCCATTGATGCGTGCTACAACTGTAGGAAACATCTCTTTGGCATCCTTCTCAGACGGAGTGAGTAGCAACACCTTGGTGTAGGCATGCTGACGTGGCAGGAGCTTCACTTCGTACAAGCGTCCACGGTTGTCCCCATCAAGCACACCGGAGATACGGGGAGAAACAAGAGCCGTCTTCCCCTCCGCATTCATCAGCTTGAGCATAGGGACGATCTGCTTTTGTGGCTCTTGAAGTCGCATCGCAATGACATCAATGACGATCATTGTCTCCTCCTCAATGTCAGCATAGATATACTCCTCTGCCACACGACTGTGCTGGAAATAAAACTCTTTATTGTCTCTATTGGAAGTTGTTTCTTCAGGGATATCCGACATTAGTTGGGTGTATTTTGGCTTTGTCTCTCGACCTTTCTCCAGACATATCTGGGCATACATCTCCAACTCCCGTAGGGCGCTGCTATAAATCTCTTGCCGGACTAGGCAGTCAGCCAGCTCCAATCTCGCTGCTGCCACATAATCGAGGTAGGTATTGTCTTCGATCTGAAGTGCCTTTGATAGAGCACCTGCTTTGATATCAACCTCATGCTCATCGCAAAGCAGAGCAAATTCGTACCAAGGCTCGCCGAGATCTGTAGCAACTAACAACTCCTCATAGAGCTTGCGTGCCTCTTCAAGCCGGTCATCGATCACTTCGACTCTCGCTCTCGTGAGTTGCACCAATTCATCATCAGGAAGTAGGCTCTCAGCATCCATCAGCAACTGATAAAGGGGAGCAGATAGAGCCACTTGCCCGCCATCCATCTTCTGAGTATAAAACTCAGCTACTGACTGGCTCAAAACACGCATCGCAAGTGGCTGTGAGACATGCGCCCCCTGTTGTGACCTCCGCTGCTTCCAATCTTCAGGTCGGAGGTTGGTCAGATCCCACTCGGATACTATTGGATTGAGATCAAAGTCGCTCTCATACCTCAACTTAGCCTTCAGAAGTAGCTTAAGGTACTGAGAGTGGAGT
This sequence comes from Porphyromonas sp., assembly GCA_030532365.1. GTDB lineage: Bacteria > Bacteroidota > Bacteroidia > Bacteroidales > Porphyromonadaceae > Porphyromonas_A. The sequence goes on along the minus strand of JAUNLH010000009.1, from coordinate 2,494 downwards.
TTCGAAGGTCTTGGATTCTCAAGTGCAAGGTACGAAGCGATATACTCCTGAAACTCCTCCGACGACAGCTCATCTGCCTTGCGTTTGAGATAGATGTACATAATCTCAGCATACGGCTCATGCAGCGCGGGATGCGGGTTATCGCTCTCTTCCATCCAACCTCGAGCCTTGAGATACCCCTCCTCGATCACAAGGAAGAGCTTGCTCCGTCTCAGCTCCGCTTGGAGCTCTTCCATCTCCACAAAGTGAGGGATCACTTGCTTCTGTAGCTTCTCAACAGTCTCTGTAGCGACATTGATGGTGGCTCCCATCTCATCTACTAGTCCCTCCATCTCAGTTACCAAGGAGGTGGCATCCTCAGAATTTCCCTCCTCTATGCAGGTCGTAGCAATGTCTTTCAGCACCCAAAACAGTGCCGAAGCTGACCATTGATCTTGCTTTATTTCATAGTCCTCTCTTGCCAGTTTTAAGGCTTTCTCCGACTCACCTTCTTGGCGCAGATTCATCACTTCCTTGAATCCCATATCCTCTTATAGTACTATTGTGTTATTCACATTCATCTTTAGGTACGGGGGCATACATACCGTTGATTTTCTCATATCTTCCTTACCCCAAAGGATGCGCATCTCACTCACCCCTTTGTACGGCTTTTCCCAAAGCGGTAATCGCTGCAATAGACCACACTCCTTAGTACATCATCTCTTCTGCACAAAAGGAGGTGGATCGCTCTATTTAGAAGGGAGCATCACATTTGCAGCTACTCCCTATTAGTTTACAGTGTAATTTTAGAATGGCAGGTCGTCTGACTCTTGGCTCTGACCAAACTGGTTGTCGGTCTGGGGCATAGAGTTGGACGCTGGGGCTTGTGGACCAAAGTTAGGCTGCTGCCCGTAGCCTGGCTGTGGCTGACCATACCCTGGAGCATTATTCTGCTCGGGCATTCCCTTTGTAACAAATCTACCGTCAACATTGGTATACCAGCGACCATTGTACTCGCGACTACTGAGCTCAAATTGCACCGTTACGACATCATCCATCTGGATGTTTGCCTGCTTAATTCTATCCTCACCCCATAGCTGGAAGCATACCTGCCTCGGCCACTCTGAGAACGTCTCAAGCACATACTCTTGCTTGTACCATTTCTCGCCTGGGCGCTTCCTACTATCTCCGCTCTGCAATTCAAGTACGTGTGTGATTTTACCAGTAATACTGTTGTTGTTCATTTCGTTCATGTTCGTCTCTCTAACGTTTTCTTCTCCGTTTCACCTCATAGTCCAGCGTGAGGTCTCGCTGTTAAATATATAATTTTATTGGTATTTCTTTACTTTTTCATCGCATGGGCTGAAAGCCAATGATCTCGCGCACCTCCTCGACAATAGGACGCACGTGTGCTCTGGTCTTCTCTGCACCTACTCTGACTACTTCTTCTAGATAATCAGTGTTTTCGCGCAGCTCCAAGATACGCTCGCGGATAGGAGCGCATACATTCACAATATCCTCTGCAAGTTGTTTCTTCAAGTCACCATACCGTATCGAACAGTTGTTGTACTGCTCATCAAATTGCTGGTAAACTTCAGGTGAAGAAACCACCTCTAAGAGGGTAAAGAGGTTTTGCACTGCATCTGACTTCGGGCTATTTGGCTCCGTAGGACCGCTATCCGTGACAGCTCTCATCACCTTCTTTCTGATCGTTTTAGGATCATCCACTAGGTAGATTGCATTTCCCTCGCTCTTACCCATCTTACCTGATCCGTCCAAGCCTGGGATCTTAATGGCTTGCTTACCGAAGCTAAAAGACTCCGGCTCCGGGAAGAAGTCAACCCCATATATTTGATTAAAACGACGGCCAAACTTCCTCGCCATCTCCATATTCTGCTCCTGATCCTGCCCTACGGGCACCTTGTGCGCCTTGTGCATCAAGATATCTGCTGCCATGAGCGTAGGATAGGTCAGCAGTCCGGCATTGACATTTTCCGGTTGCTTCCTCGCCTTATCCTTAAAGGTAGTTGTGCGCTCCAACTCTCCTAGATAGGCATTCATATTGAGGTAGAGGTAAAGCTCCAGAACCTCCTTTACATCACTCTGCACATAGATGGTAGCCACCTCGGGGTCCAAGCCACATGCCAAGTACTCTGCCAATACAGTAAGTGTACTATTCTTAATATCATCGGGGTGTGGATGCGTCGTTAATGAGTGCCAATCTGCGATGAAGAAAAAACAGTTATACTCATGTTGCATCTTTAAGAAGCTCTTAATCGCCCCAAAGTAATTACCTAAATGCAGGTTACCTGTCGGTCTAATCCCGCTCAACACTGTCTCCTTCATGCTTTAATACGCTAAATTATTACTATTTCTTTTGTTGTTTATGTCTTCTAAAACGAATTACAAAGATACCTAAAGTTCATCGCAGAGACAATAACGAATCACCTCTTGCATCTGCCGTAGATTCAAGTACCAAGTGCAATTTTATATTAAATGTTTAGCAAACGCAACT
>JAUNLH010000057.1 GCA_030532365.1 Porphyromonas sp. | reverse complement strand
CTAAGTTCCCAACTTAGACGCATCGAAGTTCGGAACTTCGACAACTCTAAGTTCCGGTCTCGGATTGATTTTAGTTCGGATCTTAGGTTAACTGGCAGTGGGGCATCATTTTTATACAAGTCGGGAGCGTAAATATTTGACAACTGGATAGTGGTCTTCTCTATATATGAAGCCGCTCTTGTCTCTGACCAGACCACAAAAAAAGGATGGCGTGATCTTGATCATCACGCCATCCCTTATATTTAAGATTTAGCTCTCTAGTCTTAGAGGTGTAGTAGCTCCTCTAGCTTAACCTTGACGTCTGCTACACTGTGTGTGCGGACCAGAATCTCGCCCTCTGGAGAGATGAGCAGTAGCATAGGGATACCTGGTACGCCATACTCGGTGGCTCCCACATTTTTGCTATCGTAGTAGTGATCCCAAGTGATGCCCCAATCCTTTACAGCAACTTGGTGATTTGTAAGTGCTACTCCTGCATCGTCAGTGCCGGAGTTTTCCCAAGTGCCTATGCTTAGGATGTTAAGACCGCGCTTGCCATAGTTATCATTGAGCTTAGCAATCTCTGGGATAGAGCGGCGGCATGGGCCACACCAAGAGGCAAAGAAGTCTATCAGGAGGTAGTCCTCACCGTTCATAAAGCTACTGAGCGCTCTAGTCTCACCCTCGCCATTGTCCATCTCAAAGTCCTTGTAGGTGCGACCTACGCTAGTCTCTTGTGCCTTAAGGGCAGTCTCATACCTCCTTACAAGGTGCTCGTTTTCCTTGACCTTGTCGTTAGCTGCCTCATAAGCTGCGATGAACTCAGCATCACCTTCGAATTGGAGCTGTGGGAAGAGGACAGTACCGATAGCATCGTCCTTATGTGCTTCGTAAGACTTACTCAACTTGTCGTTGATCGCCTCTACGTACTCTTCTTGCACTGCCATCACACGATTGTACTGCTCTTCAGTGGGGCGGCCATCCTCGTTGGTCTCGCGGATCTCCTTATCAAGAGCCTGTAGCTTTGTGTAGAAAGGCTCGCTGATAGCGGTGAGCTCCTTCTGAATCTGGCTATACTGTATGGTGAGTAGTGAAGGATCGCCTGCGAACTCATAAGAGGTCACAACGCCCTCCTCGTTAGCCACAGGTACCACCTCGAGCTTACCCTGCTCAGAGAAGAAGACGAGGAGGTACTGGTCATTCATGACGAGGTGCCATACTCCAACCTCCTCGGCATTGACAGCTAGATTAAAGGCTCCATCGGCAATAACTACAGTATCTGTAGGTTCGCCGCCCTCTGGCATTACCATTACATTGGCGCCATTTAGCTCAGCTGGGAGCGACTTAGCAGAGATCTTCAGCCCCTTCTCTGACTGGCAGGATGTCAATGAGATCATAGCGACCATTACCAGGCCTGCGGCTATTTTCAAAAAATCTTTCATATCCAAACAAATTCGTTACACGTATTACCGTCGTATGGTAGATACACTTTGTATACCACTTCGCAACAAAGGTATTAAAATATTTGAAATGTAAATACTTTTTCGGCTTTATACTTTCGGATAAATTTCTATCTTTGTATTCACAAAATAGATCAGGATGGATGATTGTATGATAAGGAACAAAGAAGTTGGCACGCAAGCTTTCAAGATAGGTCTCTGGGGCATCGTCGCTGCAGTTTGCATCTTTATAGGTCTTAATGTACTAAAGGGGAGTAGCCTTTTTAAGAATAGAACGACCTATTATATTTACTTGGAGGACGTCAAGGAGCTGGATCGCTCCTCGCGCATCTTCCTCAACGGCATGAACGTGGGGAATGTACGGAAGATCGACTTCGACTACGAGCACCTCTCCGGCGCTGTACTCACTATCGAGCTACAAAAGGGGCTGAAGCTACCTAAGTCGACACTAGGGCTCGTAGAGGAGCAATTGCTGACTAACTCTCGCATCATCCTGAAAGTACCTGAGGGAGCAGACATGACTGACCTCCTCAAGAGTGGCGACACGATACAGAGCATTACCCAAGCAACCATGATCCAGCGTATGGAGGAGGAGCTGATGCCCAACCTAATCGTGCTCACCTCGTCTGTAGACTCGTTGGTACAAGACCTCCGTGCCGTGGTCAGCAATCCTGATATCCCCGAGGCGATAGAGCGGGTCAATAAGACTGCCGCCACGATACAAGCCTCATCGCTGCAGGTAGATAGGCTCCTCCGGGATGAGGTGCCATCGATCCTAAGCAACGTAGACAGCACCTCGGTGGCATTGGCAGACTTCTCAGCGAGAGTCAATAGCGTCGACATCGAAAAGCCGCTCAACGACTTTATAAAGGTGGTGGCAGACCTGCAGAGAGTAGCAGATCAGCTCAATAAGAGTGACAACACGATGGGACTCCTACTCAATGATCCCGCTCTCTATAAGAAGCTACAAGATGCTACGATCTCGGCTGACTCACTACTGAGAGACATACAGGAAAACCCAAAGAGATACGTCCACTTCTCTATTTTCTAGCAAGTACTTCCTTGAAAATTAGTATCTTTGTCCGATAGCAGACAGGGTATGGCAAGATTCTTAAGAATGACAAATAAATATTTCAAGACGACTCGACAGCTGGCGACACTCGTAGCAACCCTACTCCTAGGGCTGGGGCTATCAGGGTGCAACGAGCTAGTACAGGTCCAAAAGAGTACCGACGTGTACGAGAAGTACTCCTATGCCAAGAAGTACTACAATACAGAGAAGTACTCATGGGCTGCGACACTCCTAGAGGAGGTGGTGCCCTATCTACAAGGGACAGCAGACGGAGAGCAGGCTCTTTACCTACAAGCTCAGACACTCTACAAGCTGGAGGACTACGCCTCGGCTCAGCTGGTATTTCAGCAGTATTATACGCGCTATCCCAATGGCGAATATGCAGAGCTAGCTCGCTTCTACTCGGGATTCGGACTGGCTCAAAACCCTCCCGATCCTCGCTTAGATCAGACTCAGACCTACGAGGCTATGAAGGAGCTGCAACGCTTCATCGACTACTACCCGCAGAGTGAGCGGGCTCAGGAGGCAAAGCTCCTCATCTTTGATCTGCAGGAGCGTCTAGCTCTCAAAGAGCTATACAACATAGAGCTATACTACAACTTGGGGAATTACCTCTTCAACAACTACGAGAGCTGCATCATCACAGCCCGCAATGCAATGAAGGACTACCCCTATAGCATCTACCTCGAGGATATGCACTACTACGTCGTGGCATCGCTCTACGAGATTGCTAGGCTGAGTGTCGAGGAGAAGCAACAGGCACGACTGCGTGACCTACGTGACGAGTACTACAACTATATCAACGAGTTTCCAGACGGGAAGCATCTAGAGCAGGTGGAGCAGTACTTTGCATATGCTGAGAAGCATATAGTGGATGGCTTACTTTTGGACTAACGATTAAGAACAAACTTTACAACCATGGATAAGAAGAACACACAGGTACCTACCACAACGGTAACTCGAGACTTGAGAGACTTTGGCGAGGATACAGGCAATCTCTATGAGTCAATTGTGGTGATGTCGAAGCGCGCCAACCAAGTGGCGCAGGAGCAGAAACAAGAGCTCGAGGATAGACTTCAGGAGTTCTCGACTTACGCTGACCCCTCCGACGACATGGTAGAAAACGAAGAGCAAGTTGAGCTATCGAAGTACTACGAGCGGCTCCCAAAGCCTTCTCTCATCTCAGCTCATGAGTTTGAAAATGGAGAGATCTACTATCGCAGAGCCAACGAAGAGAAGGCTGACAACGATAACGGCAAGCTCTAAGTACCATGATCCAGAGAAAGCAGACGCTATACCTACTCCTCTCAGGTCTACTAATGATCCTGACACTTACGGTCTCTCTCGGACGCGTCTCCTCACCTGATATGCTCTACATCCTGAGTGGCATGGGGTTTCAGACCGCAGATGGGTTGATCGTAGAGCACACCTGGCTTCTCTTCGCCTTGGGTGTCGTGATCGCTTTAGCTAGCTTTGTAACTATCTTTCTATACAAGCGACGAGTGCTCCAGATGCGTATCACCATCTTCAACCTTGTACTCAAAGTGGGCTACGTAGCGGTCGTAGTGCTCAACCTCTACCGGTTTAGCGAGGCAATGCTGCCCATCGAGAGCCAATATAGCGTGACACCCTGGCTGGCACTACCTCTGGTAGCAGCCATCTCCGACTACCTAGCTCATCGCGGCATTCTTGCAGATGAGACCGTGATACGTATGATGGACAGGCTACGCTAGAGGGGGACAACAACATGGCTTTGAGGTATGATAAGGGCATCGATGATCTACTGAACGTCATCTTTCTATTGCTGGCGGTAGCGGCTTTCGTGGTATTCTTTGTCGTCCCGAGTCGTACTCCTTTTTATATCCTAGGCGGTATCGCTATCGTCTTTCGTATAGCGCAGTACATCCTTCGTGCTATTGCACGTAAGTGGCGAGGGTAAGTGAGTGCCATGAATGTTCTACCTCTGGGGATACTAGTTACCAAGCAAGCGAAAGACTACCCTACAGAGACTGCGCTCCGAGTTCGGGACAACGACAAAGGTACATGGCGTGATGTCACATGGCGAGAGGTATCTGAACAAGTAATGACCCTCGCTCACGCTCTCTGCGAGATGGGCATCGCAGTCCAAGAGACTGTAGGTGTCTTCTCCGAAAACTCCGAGCGCTTCATTTACACAGATCTAGCTATCTATGCGGTACGTGGCATCACGGTACCACTGTATGCCACCTCGTCGACAGCTCAGGTACGGCATACGCTAGCCGACAGTGGCACTCGCCTCCTCTTTGTAGGCAGTCAGTTTCAGTACAATACCGCCTATAAGGCACGCCAAGGGCTACCCAACAAGGTGACGACAGTCATCTTCGACACCTCAGTGCGGATACATCCGGAGGACGAAGATGCCTACTACTACGACGACTTCGTGCGTCTCGGCATCACCTCCTCTGCAGCAGCAAAGGTGGCATTACGGCAGAGCGAAGCGAAGCTCACCGATATCGCCATCATCATCTATACAAGTGGCACCAGCGGACCTAGCAAGGGAGTGATGCTTTCGCAGAGAAACGTCCTCCACGCCATCAGTCACCACATCAACGATCTTGCGAAGATCAAGCCGCATCAGGTGAGTATGAACTTCCTCCCCCTCACACACGTCTTCGAGAAGATGTGGTGCCTCGTCTGCATGCAGCAGCGTGTCATCATCGCCGTAGGTGAAAATCCGCACGACATCTTACGCAACCTCAAGGAGGTAAGACCGCACTACATGTGCAATGTCCCCCGCTTCTGGGAGAAGGTCTACATCGGAGTCTACGAAAAGATCGAGGGCATGCCGAAGTTTGTCCGCAAGATGCTTGAGCGCAACGTCAAGGTAGGTCACAGATACCACTTTGACTACAAAGCAAAGGGCGAGAAGATACCTTTCTGGCTCAATCTTAGATATAAGCTCATCAGCACCCCCCTACTCAATATCGTCAAGCGCAATGTCGGCATCGAGCGAGGGCGGATGTTTCCCGTCGCAGGAGCTGCACTAGCTGACAAGGTGCATGAGTTCTTACTCTCTCTTGGCATCCCTATTATCTACGGCTATGGTCTTACCGAGACCACTGCTACTGTCACATTTTGCCACCCACGGGGCTTCAAGTTTGGCTCGATAGGCACCCCCCTCACAGGCGTGGAGGTCCGCATCGGCACCAACGACGAGATCGAGGTCCGTGGCGCCACAGTGATGGAGGGCTATTTCAATGCTCCAGAGGCAAATAAAAAGGCATTCACAGAAGACGGCTGGTTTCGCACAGGTGACGTCGGGCATCTCGACGAGGAGGGCAACCTCTACTTCCGAGAGCGGTCCAAGGATCTCTTCAAGACAGCAAATGGCAAGTACATTGCTCCGCAACTGATAGAGAAGCTACTGATCATCGATCCTGCCATCGAGCAGGCACTGATCATCGCCGACCGGCGCAACTTTGTCAGTGCGCTCATCTATCCCAATTGGGACTTTATCCGTAAGGAGCTGGAGCGCAAGGAGCTAGAGATCCCCATCCCCAAAGATCCGACTGAGCTTGCCACACTCCCCGAGGCCCAACTGCTGATGAATGGTCGTGTGGAGAAAGCAGTCAAGGAGCTCGCCTCTTACGAGCGCGTTAAGCAGTTCACTCTCCTCACGGAGCCCTTCACTATCGAAAATGGTATGCTCACCAACAGCCTGAAGGAGAAGCGAGATGTGATCGAAAAGCACTACGCTGCTGAGATCGAGGAGATGTACACCAGGCGCCCCTAACACAGCATAGAGATATAGAAAGAGAGCCGAGTCGGAGCAAATATACCTCCCGACTCGGCTCTCTACTTATATAGGCTAGCAACTACCCTAGCAACGCGGCTTCAGCTGCTCAAAGAAGTCATTTCCCTTGTCGTCCACAAGGATAAAGGCTGGGAAGTCCTCCACCTCTATGCGCCAGATAGCTTCCATACCTAGCTCGGGGTACTCTAGCACCTCAACCTTCTTGATGCTCTCCTGAGCGAGCAGTGCAGCAGGACCACCCACACTACCGAGGTAAAATCCGCCATACTTATGACATGCATCTGTCACAGCCTTACTACGGTTACCCTTAGCGATCATCACTAGACTACCGCCGTGGCTCTGAAAGAGGTCGACATACGGATCCATGCGACCTGCGGTGGTCGGACCAAAGGAGCCGGAGGGCATGCCCTTGGGGGTCTTCGCCGGACCAGCATAGTAGATAGGATGATCCTTGATGTAGTCAGGCAGCTCCTCACCACGATCCAGGCGCTCCTTAAGCTTCGCATGGGCGATATCGCGCCCTACAATGATGGTACCACTCAGAGAGAGCCGAGTAGAGACGGGGTACTTAGAGAGCTCAGCTCGGATCTGATCCATCGGCTGATTGAGATCTATCTTAATGCTCTCGCCCTCATGACCTTCTCTATACTCCTCTGGAATCAGCGCTGCAGGGTTGGTCTCCAGCTTCTCGATCCAGATACCCTCACGATTGATCTTCGTCTTTATATTACGGTCTGCAGAGCAGCTCACACCCAGCCCCACCGGCACCGAAGCACCGTGGCGAGGAAGTCGTACCACTCTCACATCGTGCACGAAGTACTTACCACCAAACTGTGCACCCATACCATACTTATATGCCTCCTCCTTCAGCTGCTCCTCCAGCTCCTTGTCTCTAAAGGCATGACCTAGCTCATTGCCGTGATCAGGTAGCTCGTCGTAGTACTTAGTACTGGCGAGCTTCACCGTCTTGAGGTTTGCCTCTGCCGAGGTACCACCGATCACAAATGCCAGGTGGTAGGGGGGACAAGCAGCGGTGCCTAGCGTCTTCATCTTCTCTACCAAGAAGGGGACCAACGTCTCGGGGTTTAGGATCGCCTTGGTCTCCTGGTATAGAAATGTCTTATTAGCAGAGCCACCGCCCTTAGCTACGCAGAGAAACTTGTACTCATCTCCCTCTACAGCCATGAGATCTATCTGTGCGGGCAGGTTAGTACCTGTATTGACCTCCTTGTACATATCGAGAGGTGCATTTTGCGAATACCGCAGGTTATCCTCCTGATAGGTGTCAAAGATACCGTGCGATACTGCCTCCTCGTCGTTAAAGCCAGTCCACACTTGCTGACCCTTCTTACCTAGTACGATCGCAGTACCGGTGTCTTGGCAAAAGGGGAGCAGCCCCTTAGAGCTCACCTCGGCATTACGGAGAAAGGTAAGAGCTACAAACTTGTCATTATCAGATGCCTCAGGATCGCTTAGGATCTTAGCCACCTGTCGCTGATGATCTGGTCTAAGATAAAAGGAAACATCGTGAAATGCCTGGCGAGCCATCATCCGAAGCCCCTCGTACTCCACTTTGAGTATCTTCTTGCCCTCAAACTCCCCCTCGCTCACATACTTATCCGTAAGCAGATAATACTCCGTAGGATCTGCCCCAAGTGGAAACATCTCTTGGTACTTAAATTCTTTCTTTGCCATCTTCTCTTTCTATCACTAAGAATAAATGATTCTATTCTCCAAATGTACCAAATTTACCGAAGTTTATCTCCATTCCCCTTGCCAATCGTCTCGTACCGCCCTCGGCTTGGTCGATTACAAAGGTCTATCGCACCCTCGACAAAAGCAGAGCAAGAGCACAGAGATCATGAAAGGAAGCGCCATCCAGAGCGAGTCTGGCACAAATCGTCATCCGACCGCTATAGATGTAGATATTCAACTCATCAAAATC
>JAUNLH010000056.1 GCA_030532365.1 Porphyromonas sp. | reverse complement strand
CGAAGTTGGGAACTTAGTTTTTTTAGGTTCGGGTGTCTCCTATTTCTTCCTCTAAATGTCGCCTGGGTAGAGATGGGATGGGCAGTCTATCGTTCTACCCTGATCGTAGGAGATCGATGGGGGAGGTAACTTATCTTCCACCCCGATGTCTCTATACGTGCTAAGGTATCCGAGACCTAGTCGTCTGCTTATGTTGTCTTGAGGTTTGGTGCGATTTATTTGTGCTTAGACAATCAAAATAGTACCTTTACGAGTAGAGAGGGCGGCTGCCCTACTTGTGAGCTGTGTGAATTTGAAATAGAGAGTCATAACATGAAGGAAACCTTGCTCTTGACCTGTGGAGACCAACTCCTAGCATCGCACTTTAGGATGCTCTATGGAGAGAAATACCACATTAGGATATTGACAAGAAACCCACAACATGAGGACGAGTATTACTGGTGTCCCGAACTGTGGTACATGGACGCTGAGGCGCTGCGCGGTGTAGATCACATCTTTCACCTACCTCGGCTTAGCTTTGAGCCGGAGCGTATGTCGATCCGTCGTCGGTATCGGGTCTACTCTTACCACACAGCCGCTATTTCGATGCTGAGCGACTACCTTCACCAAGAGTCGGTGGAGCTCAAGAGTTTTGTCGTAGCCTCGTCGGTCGACTATTATGGTAGCCAAGCCTCCCCGTATATATACACAGAGCGGTCGCCTGCAGGTGATGACTCTGTAGCGCGTGAGTTTCAGGCTCTTGAGGAGGAGGCACGTCTGCTACATGTCGAAGGTCTGGTGCACCGTGTAGCTGTCTTACGATTGGGGCGCCTCTTTTGTCATTACGATGGTGTATTGCCACATATCGTGCTGGGAAGCCGGCTTGGATTATCTTTTTACTTTGGTACCGGGCTCCAGTTGATCCCTTGGGTACATATCAATGATGCGTGCCATGCTCTGGAGTGGACGCTGCGAGGTAAGGAGTCGATAGAGGTATACAACTGTGTCTCACCTGACTGGCGCTCTTACAAAGATATAGCAGCAAAGACAGCGTACCTGCGGAGTGGAGCAGTATTGCCTGTGGCGATCCCAGGTAAGGTGTTGCAGATACTGAGAGGTGGACTTGCGGATAGCTTTATCAATGGCATGAGGGTCTCATCGCTTAAGCTGGAGCGTGCAGGGTTTCGCTTTAGCTATCCTACACTAGAGGAGGCTCTAGCAAATATCTATGATGTAGAGGATTGAGACGATATGATACTGAGAGTCTATAACGAAAAGGGTAACCCACGCGGGACACTCAATGCGCTGGTGCGTGCTCTGGAGGATGGTGAGCTAATCATTATCCCTACCGATACCCGATACAGTATCTGCTGCGATGCACTCAACCAGAAAAGCTTGACAAAGCTGACCAGCATTAAGGGGATCGACACAGATAAGGGTCACTTCTCTATCCTCTGTACTGACCTCTCGCAGGTCAGCACCTATGCTAGGATGGACAATGACGCCTTTAAGCTGATTAAGAGGAATACTCCTGGCTCTTTTACCTTTATACTCCCCACAAGCAACGAATTGCCCCGCATATATAAGGGTCGTAGAGAGGTGGGAGTGAGGATCCCCAAGCATCAGTTTGTACACGGGCTGATTGAGAACTTTGGTCGTCCATTGACGGGCTTCTCCCTCCCCTTGCCGCAGGGGAAGGACGATGAGGCATACCTATACAATCCGGAGCTGATGGACGAGTCGTGGGGCACGCAAGTGGCTTTTGTAGCAGATGGAGGGGTAGGGACTCTGGCTTTGAGTACCATTATCGACTGTACCCAAGAGCCTTATGAGATAATTCGTGAGGGAGTGGGGGAGATAGAGATTGAAGAATAACCTATTAACCATTATCAACCAACTTAACCGATGAAAGCTAGCGAGAAGATTAACAAGTATGTAGAAGAAAATAAGGATAGATTTCTTGAAGAGCTCTTCGAACTCATGCGGATACCCTCTATAAGCTCCAAGAGTGAGCATAAGCCTGATATGCTGCGCTGTGCTGAGGCTTGGAAAGGGCTGCTCTTGAAGAGTGGGATGGACAAGGCCGAGGTGATGCCTACTGAAGGTAATCCCGTAGTGTACGCCGAGAAGATACTTTCTCCTGACTATTCTACAGTATTGGTGTATGGTCATTATGACGTGATGCCAGAAGAGCCCGTAGAGGAGTGGAAGTCTCCTGCTTTTGAACCTGAGGTGCGTGATGAGATCATCTGGGGCAGAGGGGCAGACGACGATAAAGGGCAGACGATGATACAAGCAAAGGGCTTGGAGATAGCGATTGCTCTGGATCTCTTGAAGTGTAACGTGAAGGTGATCCTCGAGGGTGAGGAGGAGATAGGATCGCCCAGCCTAGAGGGCTTTTGCGCGGCTAACAAGGAGTTGCTCAAGAGCGATTACATACTAGTCAGTGACACGAGTCTTCTCAGTATGGAGACCCCCTCGATCACGACAGGTCTGCGTGGACTTTCCTATTGGGAGATAGAGGTGACTGGACCTAATCGTGACCTACACTCAGGACTGTATGGCGGTGCTGTAGCAAATCCTATCAATGAGCTTTGTAAGCTCATCTCTAGGCTTGTGGATGAAGATGGCAAGGTGACTGTGCCAGGCTTCTATGATGATGTCGTAGAGCTTACAGAGGAGGATAGGGAGATGATGAGGCAGATCCCCTTTGATGAGCAGAGATTCATGAATAGCATTGGCATCAAGGCAGTACAGGGAGAGAAGGGCTTCACCACGCTAGAGCGGAAGAGTGCTAGACCAAGCTTCGATCTATGCGGTATCTGGGGTGGGTATACTGGCGAAGGTGCTAAGACAGTTTTGCCCTCTAAGGCTTACGCTAAGATCTCTACCAGGCTAGTAGCCAATCAGGACTACAAGAAGATTGCCCAGCAGCTGGTGGACTATGTCGAGTCGATAGCTCCTGATAGTGTGACTGTAAAGGTGACTCCGCTACACGGTGGTGAGCCCTGCCTTTGCCCTACTGATATGCCGGCATACAAGACTGCTGAGGCAGCTTTTGAAGCAACATTTGGCAAGAAGCCTTTGGCAGTGCGTAGCGGAGGTAGCATTCCTATCATTGCTACATTTGAGCGCGTATTGGGCGTTAAGAGCATCTTGATGGGCTTTGGGCTTGATACTGACGCAATTCACTCTCCTAATGAAAACTTCCCGCTGGTGAACCTCTATACTGGCATTCGCACCGTAGCGGAGTTTTATGCTCGATATGGACACAATGAATAAGATACTTATAAGAGATGTGATGCTCCCTGACAACTCTAGGGGAGATATACTCATATCTGGTACCCGTATAGAGCGGGTAGCCCCCTCCGTAGAGCTCCCTAGCCTAGATGGTGTGGAGGTGATAGAGGGGCACAACTATGCTGCGATACCTGGGTTAATCAATTGTCATACCCATGCAGCGATGACCTTCTTTAGGGGCTATGGAGACGATCTAGACCTCATGGACTGGCTGAATGACATGATATGGCCAGTAGAGGCGCACATGACACCCGATGATGTCTATGTGGGAGCTAAGCTAGCTTGCCTGGAGATGATCAAGAGCGGTACTACAGCATTTCTGGATATGTATAGCTTCCCTGAGGGGACCGCAAGAGCCGTTGAGGAGAGTGGTATTAGAGCGGTTCTATCATACACCATGTTTGATCAGGGCAATCCAGAGAGGGCAGAGCTAGACCGTAAGAATCTGGATCATTACCTAAAGCTCTTTGAGCAATACTCGGATCGAATACAATTTTCAGTAGGTCCGCATGCCATCTACACTGTCTCTGGCAAGCAACTGCAATACGCCCATGACTTTGCCGTAGCCAATGACCTAGTCCTCCACCTGCATCTTTCAGAGACAGAGGGAGAGGTGCAGGACTCGATAAAGAAGTATGGTATGACGCCCGTTCGCTACCTGAAGAGCTTAGGAGTACTCTCGCCTCATGTAGCACTTGCACATGCCCTCTGGATGGACGATGAAGAGATCCAAATACTGGGTGATGCTGGATGTGCTACCGTCCACAACCCTGCCTCTAACATGAAGTTGGCATCTGGTTATCGTTTTAAGTACGATGAGATGAGAGAACTAGGGGTAAGGGTCGGCATCGGCACAGACGGCTGTTCGAGCTCTAACAACCTAGACATGTTTACAGCGATGAAACTTGCCTCATTCTTGTCAAAAGCTTGGAAGAGAGATCCTAAGGTAGCAAAGGCGAGCGATGTCTTTGAGTCTGCGACTAAGACGGGAGCGGATATACTGGGAATTGAAGCCGGCGTCATTGAAGAGGGGGCACTGGCAGACCTTTGTCTCCTGGACCTGACAATTCCTGAGATGACACCATGCCACAACCTTGTCTCTAACGTTGTCTACTCTGCAAACGGAAGTGCTGTAGATACAGTGATAGTGGATGGTAAGATCTTGATGAGAGGTCGTAAGGTAGAGGGCGAAGAAGAGATACGTCGCGAAGCGATAGAAGTGACAGAAGATTTATTCAGAAGAAGTAGAAAAGCAAGATCATGATTACGTATAACGACTACAAAGAAGCAGCAGACTATTTGCGTCCATTGGTTCCGGAGAATACAAAGGTCGCTATTACCCTTGGTAGTGGGCTAGGTGCATTGGCAGATAAGATTGAGGATGCTACGGTGATCCCTTATGGTGACATCCCCAACTTCCCCAAATCTACAGCCATAGGGCATAAAGGCAATCTGATAGTGGGCAAGCTGGATGGCACTCTTGTGGTGGCTATGCAAGGCCGATTCCACTACTACGAGGGGTATACGATGGATAAGGTGACCTTTCATGTGAGAGTGTTTAAACTCCTAGGCATAGAGTATCTCTTGGTATCTAATGCCGCAGGAGGTCTTACAACTAATATGAAAGTGGGTACCCTTATGATCATCAATGATCACATCAATCTCTTACCTAATCCTCTGATTGGCCCGAATATAGACGAGTTTGGCCCTCGATTCTCCGATATGACAAGACCCTATGATCGTGAAATGATTGCTGCCGCAAAGGAAGTGGGTCAAGACCTCGGCATAAACCTAGAGGAGGGTGTCTATGTCGGTTGGACTGGTCCGAGCTATGAGACCCCTGCAGAGTGCAACTATCTGCGTACGATAGGTGGTAATGCCATAGGTATGAGCACAGTGCCAGAGGTGATCGTAGCAAGACATGCAAGCATGAGGGTGTTTGGTGTCTCTGTGATTACCAATGAGAACTATCATTTTTCTGATGACTACGTTAATGACGGTGATGACGTTATAGTACAGGCAGATGCGGCATCAGAATACATGAGTAAGATTTTCTCTGGGCTGATCAGAACACTCAAGTAGCATAGTTATTACTTATTTGCTATATCAAAGGTCAGACCCCACAAGGGTCTGACCTTTAACTTATTTATATCAGATCTGCCATGATGCTATCAGAGAGATCAATCCCCTGCTCTGTAAGGCGGTAGCGTGTGCCCTCTTTTGTAAGTAGCTGACGATGAATATAGTCTCCAACCTTAGGCTGTAGTTCTTGCACTTTACCCTTCCCAAATAGTTTTTCAATCTCTTTCTCAGAGATTCCCTTGCTTGTCCTTAGGTGGGTCAGTATGTACTCTTCGTAAGCAATCTCCGGTGTGATATACTCGTATGAGCGATTTAAGAACCGTGCACCCTGGAAAAGACTGTCGTTGTAGGTCTTAACGCTAGCGATATTGGAGGAGCGCCATGGGTGGATATAGCTATGAGCGGACGGTCCTAAGCCTAGGTAGGGGGTACCATACCAGTAAGAGGAGTTGTGCTTGGAGTGGTAGCTCGGAAGTGCAAAGTTTGAGATTTCGTAATGCTCGTATCCGGCGTCGGTTAATGTCTTGACTATCAGGTGATACATCTCTAGGCTGAGTTCCTCAGGTATCTCTTCGATCTCCTTCATCTTTAGTTGGTGGTATAGAGGGGTTCCCTCCTCATAAATAAGATGATAGGTGGAGATATGTTCGGGTCGAAGGGTGAGCAACTGGTCAAGATCGCCTAACACTGTGCCTAGATTGGTACCTGGGATACCATACATGAGATCAAGCGATATGTTGGTCGACCCTAATTGCCTGAGTGTGTAGTACATATCACTAGTCTCCGATGGGGCATGCCGTCTCTTTAAGAATTTGAGCACTTGAGGGTCAAATGACTGAGCTCCAATGCTAAATCGATTGACACCTGCATCCAGACACTGACGAAGATGGAGTAGGGATAGGTCTCCAGGGTTGCATTCTAGAGTGACCTCAGGGCTATCTGAAACAGTGAGATGCTCCGCAAGAGTGTGGAGTATTAACTGTACTTGCCAGCCATCTAGGAGTGAGGGAGTCCCGCCTCCAAAATAAATGGTCTCAACCACCTCCCCCTCTAGTTCGTAGGCTCTTAGCTCGATCTCACGACAAAGTGCAGTGACAAACCCATCAATCTGTCTCGTCCCTACCATCGAATAGAAGTCGCAGTAGGGGCATTTAGTGATGCAAAAGGGGACGTGTATATAAACTCCTGCCATAAAAGTTTTATATTTTAATATCATCTATGTTAACCAGCTTATTCATGATAGCATAGATAGTGAGCCCTGATGGACTGTGGATGTTCAGTTTCCTGGCAATATTGCGCCGATGTGTGATGATTGTATGTGTAGAAAGGGATAAGATATCGGCTATTTCCTTATTAGTCAGACTTTTGACTACAGCTATTACCACCTCTTTTTCTCTTGGGGTAAGGATATCTTCATCTTTTTCAGATTCAATATCAAGCACTTCTTTAATAGTCTCGGTCAGTTCTTTTCTACTATCTGTCAGAAGTATTTCCCCATCGAAGTTGTGAATTGTCTTCTCCTCCAGGATCGTGGTGCAAAAAGCTATGAATTTTGTATTCTGGATGCCAAGCCGCTCTTTGATAAATGGAATGCTTATGTCTGATATAACAATTGGTGAGACTATAACAAGATCCGGACGCACTCTCTCCATTGTTTGTAGGAGCTTGTTTGGATTGTCTTCGACAGTTATCTTAAGTTCCTTAATGCTCTTGAGATGTTTAATAATGTGCTCACTATAAGTATCTGAAAGTAGTGAAACTACAATTTTATATGTGCAATTATGTCTCATCATGATATCCCTTATTCGACCATTTTTTGTTCGATCTCTCTTATACAAGGGATGAAGATCTCATCTTCAATATCATTGTGATCTCGCAACTCATACTCGCATGAAAATAGATCGTGTATGATGTTATTGATTCTATGGTCAGACTTGGAGTGATAGTATTTGATAAATATCGTTTTTAGTTCCAACATTTTTAACTCTACCTGGTCGTGTCTTTTGTCAAATATCTCAATGTTGTAGTCCGGATCTTTTTCCCCTTTGAGGAGCCTTAATACATAAGGGAAAACTATGTCGTTTTCGTACTCCATGTGTTGGCGTACTTCTATTACATATTCCTCAAAATACTTTTTTATAACTAGGATAATCTCCTCGGGTGCATCGCTTATCGCATCAAAAAGAGCTGCTCCCATGCTTGGAAGTCTATAGTCTAGGAAGTAACTATGACTATTCCCTAAGAATTTGATGATCATTGGGATAGAAAGTGTTTCACTGAGTTGGTTTTTACTTTTTTTCTCTCTGAAAAGTAAAAAGTGAACTATGAAGATAAAAGTCTCTAGATCAATATTGTTTTCAATGCATACATCTTTTATCGTTTTCTCTTCTACGCCTAGTGGAATATTAAATCGAGAGATAAATGTGAGCATGCAGTAATGATCACTTAGGAGATCTGCCATTTTGCTGTTTGGAGTATAATACCTTGTCTTTGCCATCATCTTTCTTATTTATTTTACCTCCTCAAACCTACCTATTTTCGTGGTAATGTACTTTCACTGTATAAGACGACCATGTCAAATGTATATCTACAAAAACGATATGTTTGTTGAGGTGATGTGCACGTGACGTCTACGAACTACGCAAAAGAAGGCAAAAGGGCTATCCCCGGTGAGGGTAGCCCTTTTGTTGTTTTAAGTCCTATAGTCTGTTATGGTAAAACGGCATTCGAATAGCGTTCGGTTGGCGTATGAATGGCAGTCGAACGTTGTCCTAGTAGTTGGTGATGATCCACTCTTCTTGCTTATGGCGCTTTGTCTTTGAGGCAGAGAGATGTTATCAACCGCACACAAGGGTGCTAATAATACTGTTTGTGGCTTTAATTGGTTGTTAAAAAAACGATGTTCTACTTTGTGAAAATAAAGTACGAGAATAT
>JAUNLH010000008.1:44020-55867 GCA_030532365.1 Porphyromonas sp. | reverse complement strand
TCAGATTTTCCCACCTCCCAGTGTCGTGCTCCCGGTCGCCCCATTTTAGCATCTTTTTGTGCGAATACTCCTTAAATATATATAGGGCATATATTTCTCTCTCCATGGCAGCGCCGGGGCTTCTCGATGCCACTTTTGTCTCAAGAATCACTAATATAGGCAGACTTTATTGTTGATTGTTTAATAAAATTCAGTATATTTCCAATTCAATCAAATGTATTTTTAACTTCTAATCTGTTATAAAAGATTGGGACAGATACAACGGCTTATGAAAAAACGAATTTCAAAACAACTCGCAACGCGCGTGACTAGGGGGGGAGTGCTACTTCTTATGGCACTTCTCTCGCTATCGACTAGCCTCTTTGCGCAAAACACCATCACCGTCAAGGGTACGATCCTAGATGAGCTCAATGAGCCAGTGATCAGTGCCACAGTGGTGGTGCTGGGAGAGCCCAATAAGGGTGCTATCTCAGACTTTGATGGGCACTTTACGATCACAGACGTGCCATCCGATGCTATCTTACGTATCTCGTATGTTGGCTACCAGACACAAGAGGTGCCTCTCAATGGTCAGAGGGAGCTAACGATCCAGCTGATGCCCGACTCTGAGGTCCTCAGCGAGGTAGTAGTGGTGGGGTATACTACTCAGCGCAAAGAGAGTCTCACCGGTTCGCTCCAGCAGATCTCTGCGGATGACCTCAAGACGACCACTACCCCCTCTGTGGAGAATATGCTTAGCTCCAAGTCTCCAGGTGTCTATGTGGCTCCTGGTTCGGGGCAGCCAGGCTCCTCTGGTGCTGTAGTGATCCGTGGTAAGAGTACCATCAATGGTAGCACCGCACCTCTATGGGTCATCGATGGCGTGATCGTAGGGTCGGGACCAGGCACACTCAACCCCAATGATGTCGAGACCATGACGATCCTTAAGGATGCTGCCTCTACTGCTATCTATGGATCTCAGGGTGCCAATGGTGTGATAGTAGTGACCACTAAGAGCGCTAAGAGTGGAGACCTCATGATCGACGTCTCTATGCTAGGTGGCTTGACCACGCTTAATAATGGTAACTTCCACGTCATGAACGGCGCAGAGCTCTATGACCTCTATGCCTCATTTGGCAATGAGCAGGACATCAAGTTTGCACGGTGGACCCCCGAGCTACGCAATAGCAACTATGACTGGTGGGATCTCGCCACACGTACCGGTACCATTCAGAACTACAACGTCACCATCCGTGGCGGATCCGACAAGGTGAGCACCATGACCTCTGTGGGTGTCTACGAGGAGTCGGGTGCCGTGAGGGGGTATAAGTATACTCGCTACAACGGGCTTGCACGTACCACCTACCGCCCCACCGACTGGCTTACGATCAAGAGTTATATCTCTGGTGCAATGAGAGATAACGACGATCGCCAGCACTCCGTGACAGCGATGTACTCCAACCTCCCATGGGACAACCCCTACGACAAGGATGGCAAGCCCATGCCCCATAGGAGCCAGGAGTGGGTGAATAGTAATAGCACCAACTATCTCTATGACCTACAGTGGAATAAGGGAGACTCTCGACTCTATGACTTCTCAATCAACCTTGACTTTGACGTCAAGCTGACCGATTGGCTCACCTTCTCATCTGTAAATAACTATAAGTTTAATAACCTAAGCTCTCACTGGTATACCGACCCAAGGTCCGACGTAGGGCAGGGTGTCGACGGGCGCATCTCGGAGTACCGCTCTAGCATGCAGCGCAGGTATACCAACCAGATCTTCCGCATCACCAAGAGCTTTGATAGGCACTACATCAATGGTCTGGTAGCCTATGAGTTTAACGACTACCGCTCTAAGGATGTAGATGTCTCAGCTACAGGCATCCCATCAGGGTTTGAGACGCTCAATGTCACCACGAAGCCCGAGAAGACCAAGGGTGGAGTATTGGAGTGGGCAGTACAGTCGTTCTTCACCCAGTTCAATTATAGCTACGACGACCGCTATATAGCTGAGTTCTCACTGCGACGCGATGGTGCCTCCAACTTTGGCTCCAATGCACAGTATGGCAACTTCTTCTCTATCAGCGGTGGTTGGAACGTCCATAAGGAGGCGTTTTTCAATGCCGACGTGATCACGCTCCTCAAGCTGCGTGCCTCCTATGGGTCAGTGGGTAACCGCCCATCAGCCCTTTATCCTCAGTACAGCCTCTACTCAGCTACGGCTACATACGACGGTGTACCGGGGCTCCTGATCAGTCAGATCGGCTCTGCCGACCTGACTTGGGAGAAGAGCTACAACACAGGAGTCGGACTGGATGTCGACTTCTGGGATCGCCTGCACTTCAATTTCGACTTCTACAAGAAAGATACCTCAGACCTCCTCTATGCGGTGCCTATCTCAGGGCTCAATGGAGTGACCTCGGTGTGGAAAAACGTGGGAGCCGTCAGCAACCTCGGCGTCGAGGCTAGCGTGGGTGCCGAGATCATCCGTACCAATGATTGGCTCTGGACGGTCAATGCCAATATCGGCTTCAACCGCAATAGGGTAGATGAGCTGTATGGTACACCCGATCCAGTGACCGGCAAGGTGCCACCTATCGTCATCGGTGGTGGTGCAGGCATTGCAGGTGAGGCAAATCGTATCCTCGAGGTAGGTGAGAATGCAGACACCTGGTACCTGCCAGAGTGGGCCGGTGTAGACCCAAAGGATGGCTCACCTATGTGGTATAAGACGGTGGAGAACAATGGCGTCAAGAGCCGTGAGACCACCCATAGCTATGCTGAGGCAGACCTGGTAAAGATAGGCTCGTACAACCCCGACTTCTTCGGTGGCTTCTCGACTGCCCTACAGTGGAAGAACCTTGATATGAACGCTGTCTTTGGCTTCTCCTACGGTGGCCTGATCTACAACTACTCACGTATGGAGTACGACTCGGATGGTACCTATACCGATCGCAACCAGATGCGACTCATGCCAGGCTGGTCTAGATGGGAAAAGGAGGGTGACATCGCTACACACCCCCTACCTATGTACAATGGTAATAAGAACTCCAATAAGACCTCTTCGCGCTACCTAGAGGACGGATCTTACCTGAAACTTCGCTCCCTGAGCCTTGGCTACAACATCGCTCTTGAGAAGTATAAGATCTCAAATATCAGGATAGCACTGACTGGGGAGAACCTCTTTACTCTCACTAAGTACTCAGGTGTCGACCCAGAGCTCCCCTCACATAATGGAGCCGTGATCGGGTCTGTGTCGCCAAGTGTCTACCCCTCTACGCGTAAGTTTACGCTCGGAGTGACACTCTCGTTGTAATCAGCTATTAACCATCTAATTAGATACTATTCGATACTATGAAGATAAGAAATATACTTTGGGCACTCATCCCACTCCTTGGGCTCATCACCTCGTGCGATGTAGAGAGGCTGCCCCATGACTCTATAGATGCCTCCTCGATTACTAACGACCCCGGCTCATCGATGGACAACCTACTCAGAGGAGCTTATGCCCAGCTAAAGAGCTGGAGCGATGTGATGCACCGTTGTGGTGAGTATGCAGGGGATAATATCATGATTCGTGGCTCTTCGACAGATGCCTTTTATGAGTTTATCTCTTTCCAGCGTACGCCGCAGAACTACCGCCTCAATGGCTTCTGGAATAGCAGTTACAAGGCGATTGCACAGACCTCCAACATCATCAACATGGTGCAGGAGGGCGGCTCTCCAGAGGTGGACCAGAAGCTGGGTGAGTGCTACTTCGTCCGCGGGCTGATGTACTTCTATCTGGTACGTGCCTATGGGCGTCCTTACTACGACAACCCAACCAAGAATCTGGGTGTGCCCATCGTGAATGGTACTCAGGAGGATGTCTTTGCTCAGCTCCCAGACCGCTCGACCGTGGCAGAGACCTATACTCAGGCAATCAAGGACTTAGAGAAGTCCATTACCCTCATGGATGCCAGCACCAGCAGTAGCTCACCAGCGTATGCCTCTAAGGAGGCTGCCGAGGCGATCCTCTCTAGGATCTACCTCTTTATGAGCGGTACCTACGACAATCCTAATCGTGAGTATGCTCAGAAGTCACTAGAGTACGCTGAGAAGGTGATCAACTCTGGTAGGTACGAGCTCTTGCCAAGGGAGGAGTTTATGAAGTACAATACCATGGTGCCTGAGAATAATAAGGAGAGCATCTTTGTCGTGAAGCGACTTGCGACTGAATTTTCAGGCTGGGACCACTATTATGGTGTTGGCGGTATGTATGCCAATATCGGTGGCATGGGCTGGGGTGAGATGTATGCCTCCGGCAGATACCTCGAACTGCTTGATGAGACTGGTCGCAACGACTGGGCGAATGGTAAGCTGGTTGACGCGAGAGCAGCCTTCATAGAGCCTCAGTACAAGGGCTTTACCGATGACCTTAAGGTCTTTAGAGTGATTGTAGACAATAAGGATAAGAATGGGGCGCAGACGGGCTATGCCTATCTACAACTGGGCTTTGCTGAGGGTAGTACAACCCAGGTGGTAGAGAAGGTAGGCGACACGACGCATACCTACGACCTCGTAGCAGTAGACGCTGAGCAAGGGCAGTATAAGATCAACTACCGTGATGGCAAGACCTATCAGGGCGTGATCGACTACGAGATCAAGCTCAATAGGGCTTTCCCAATGTTTTACATCACAAAGTGCTCGAGAGAGGGCGAGGAGTCGCACCTGCACTCACCTGTGATCTCACGCCTAGGTGAGATCTACCTCAACCTAGCTGAGGCAGCTGCCAAGCTGGGTCAGTACGAGAAGGCACGTGTCGCACTCAATACCATCCGAGAGCGCTCTCTACCAGGCGAGGGATATGCAACGCTTGGAGCAGATGACGCAGAGGAGAGGATTGAGAAGGAGCGTCAGCTGGAGCTGGCATTCCAAGCGGAGCGTAGCTATGATGTATTCCGCAACGGCAGAGCGCTGAAGCGCCACTATCCAGGTCCGCACAGCGCAATGGAGGACATCCCAGCTTCGGACTACCGTGTGGTTTACTTCATCCCGCAAGATGCAATCAATGCTTACATGACAAGCGGTAGTACCCTGACGCAAAATCCGAGGTCTAACTAAGGCTTTTGTTAAAGATATGAATGTTAAAGAGGTGTGGCTCATAAGGGTCACACCTCTTTCGCTGTCAATGGGTGTTGGGATCGCTCCAGACAATCATGTGGCAGTCACGGCAGTTGGTAGTGAGCTTGAAACGCTCTTTGCCCCGAACAAGGTAGAGTGGGAGAGCAAAGGGGGGCTTTACCTTATCGCGTGTGCAGTAGCCCAAGTAGTGAAGTAGGCAGTGGCGGGTAAACATGACCGGTATCTCTCCCTCGGGTTTCTCGACCTCTAGTGCAGGGCTTATCTCGCCAGTGACGCCGAGGAGTCGATAAAACTGTTCTGCGCCTTGGTTGGCAACGTTGTAGGTGAAGTCTAGATTGTTGGGCAGACCGTAGCTCTCGGCATCATGGTGCTGAGAGAGGAAGAGCCTTCGTGCCTCTGCTAGAGCCCTGCCGGTCTTATCTCGTTTCTGGACCATCTGGTGGTGGCTCTCCTCTTGCAATCGCTCCACCAGCTCTCTTCGCATCTCTGTGGCGATGGAGGGTGGTAGGTAGAGTCCGTGGAGCTCTACCGATGATTGGCGCAAGGTGTAGGGCGTGCCCCCTAGCTTGGCTATTGCCGCCTCGACACGCTCGGTATTGTCTTTCATAGCAGGCTCAAGCTGAAGCGCTCTTGACACCTGCACAGCTCCGCTCGAGAGTATCACCTCCGTGGGTGTAGCGGTGCAGTGGATGTCGATCTCCACCTTGCGGATAGAGGCGTCGGGGCGCTGTAGCTGCTGAGTCATGAGGTGGTTGAGGTTGCGGTAAATAGTGGCTCCCTCTGATAGCTCGATGGGGCTGGAGAGCCGGAGCCGGTAGTGGTGCGCTCTCCTCGGTATGGGGGTGACTTGATTGACATGCGCCCCTGCCGTGGCGTTTCCCTCTTGGGCGACAAAGAGTAGCCCATCGCCATTGGCCAGCTCTTGAGAGAGCTCAACCTCCACCTCCTTGCCCCAGCTCCGGAGTAGTAGCCCTACCTCTTCGCCGACACTTTTATTGGTGAAGGGAGTGATCTCATCGGTAGGGATCGGGCGGTGCATGGGGGTGTTGTATGTAGTGAAGCGGCGAGAGAAGGTGGCCTCTGGTTTGGGGGTAAAGTTTATTTGTTCCCTACCTAGGGATGCCCTTTGGTACTCATCGGGTCGACGAGCGATGATCTCATCGACGATCTTGCGGTAGTGGGCGGTGGTGTTTCGGACGTACTCCACTCCCTTGAGTCTACCCTCGATCTTGAGCGAGGAGACCCCACTATCGAGCATCTCCTCTACCATCTCGCCCCGATTGAGGTCTCTAAGGGAGAGCAGGTGCTGCCCCTTGATGAGCAGATGGCCGTTCGCATCCTCTAGATCGTAGCTCATACGACAGTACTGGGCGCAGTTACCTCGATTGGCACTACGTCCCTGACAAGCCTCACTGATGAAGCACCTGCCACTGTAGGAGACACAGAGGGCACCATGCACAAAGCTCTCAATACGGATGGTGGTGTCGCCCTTAAGCCTGGCTAGGTCTGTGGTGCTCATCTCGCGTGGTACTACCACCTGCTCAAATCCGAGCTCCTGCAGTAGCTTGATCTTCTGTGGGGTGTCATTGTGACACTGAGTGCTGGCGTGTAGAGGGATAGGTGGCAGCTCTTGGAGCAAGAGACCCATATCCTGAATGATGAGAGCATCTGCCCCGACAACATAGAGCTGGTGAGCGAGGACTACAGCCTCTTGAAGCTCCTCATCTGTGAGGATGGTATTGAGGGTGACATAGATCTTCGCTCCGTAGACGTGTGCCTCGGAGATCAGCTGAGCGATCTCCTCGAGCCCTACGGAGGCGGCGCTCCTAGCACCGAAGCGCGGAGCACCGATGTAGATGGCATCGGCACCTGCGGACAGAGCCACTCTGCCTACCTCTAGTGAGGCGGCTGGGGCTAGTATCTCTATTCTTTTCCTTTCCATACCTTGCTGCAGCAAAGATAGCATTTCCGCATGATACTGGGCGGTAGTGTGCTAGGTGGGGATTCTGAGAGGATTGGAATGCCCCTTCATGTGTTTGTAGCAATATTTGCTTATATTTGTAAGCCTTTGGAGGGAACGATGAAATACGAACCATACAAGAAAATTACAAGGAAAATGATGAAAACAAACTTTGTACTTCAGGAGGGACTTCAATCTACAGTAGACAACGCGAGAGGTCATGAGGTGGTGCTAGACGTGCCAGAGTCATTAGGAGGCACTGACAAAGGCCCCAAGGCTTTTGAGCTCCTAGCAATGTCGCTCAATGGCTGTATCGGCACTATGTTTGCGATCATGGCAAGGAAGATGAAGCTGCAGCTCGATGAGTTGCGAGTTGAGCTAGAGACAGAGGAGAGCGAGACCATTGACTCAGTGAGGTTTACAATCTATGTCAAGGGTGACGTGGACCAAGATAAGGTGGAGCGCTGCTTTGCCCTTACGGAAAAGTCTTGTCCAGTAGGTTTCCTCTTTAAGAAGGCGGGCGTCTCCTTTGAGCATGAGTTAGTTATATTGTAATCTATAGGTAAATAGAAGGAGCAAGGAGATGGAGAAGTTTGACTTTGACCAGATTATAGATCGTCACGGCACCTGCTGTACTAAGTTTGACGGCTACGAGCCTGTTAAGGGCGGGAAGTATGAGGATATCCTTCCGCTGTGGATCGCAGATATGGACTTTGCGACCCCTAGTTGCGTCTCCAATGCAATACGGAAGCGTCTCGAGCACCCTGTGCTGGGCTACACTGTGGCACCAGACGAGTACTTTGAGACCTTGCAGTGGTGGTTTGAGCAGAAGTACGGCTTCCGCCCTGAGAAGGAGCATCTGATGTACACTCCGGGTGTGGTGGCAGGTATCTACAAGCTGGTGCAGCTCTTTACTGAGAAGGGTGATGGTATCACCATCATGCCTCCGGTCTACACTCCATTCTCCAACGTGATCAATGGCAGCGACCGACGTCAGGTCGAGGCCCCCTTGCGCCTAAATGGCGCGCGATATGAGATTGACTGGGACCTGCTAGAGCAGGCGCTCAGTCAATCTAAAGCTATGATCCTCTGCAACCCTCACAACCCTGGTGGTCGAGTGTGGTCTCTCGAGGAGTTGAGGCGGATCGCAGAGTTGGCTGATAGGTACGGTGTCTTTGTGATCAGTGATGAGATCCATGCCGATCTCACCTTTAAGGAGCATCGCCACCATCCCTTCCCCACAGTATCTGAGATGGCACGTCGTAACTCTGTGAGTCTGATGGCGCCCTCTAAGGCGTTCAATATGCCAGGTGTGATTGCATCGCAACTCTATGTACCCGACGATGCACTTCGGGAGAAGATTGAGGCGTATATGGTGGGCAACGGTCTCGCACATGCCTCTTGGTACACCTATCAAGCAGTGATCGCTGCCTACCGTGAGGGTGGCGAGTGGCAGGAAGCTTGCATGAGTTACATTCGTGATAACATCGACTTTGTACGCAACTTCCTGAAAGAGAGGATCCCAAGCATTACGATGATTGAGCCGGAGGCATCTTTCCTTATCTTCCTCAATTGCAGGGGACTAGGATTTGATGATAGCCAACAGCTGAGCGACTTTTTTATGAAGGAGGCAGGGCTCTACCTGAATAATGGCGCAGACTTCGGTACCGGTGGAGAGGGCTTCATGAGACTCAATGTGGGGCTACCTAAGTCGGTGCTAGAGAAGGCATTGATAAGGCTGGAGAAGGCTGTAAACGAGCTTCAAGCAAAGTGATAGAGGAGAATAGCATCAGGACAATGGATCGACTAAGTGCAGTGACGCCTATCGATGGGCGTTATGGTAGACAGACAGAGGTGTTGAGTCCTTACTTCTCCGAAGCGGCACTCATGCGATACCGAGTAAAGGTAGAGATAGAGTATCTTATCGCCCTTTCGGAGGTCTTGACAGAGGAGCTAGAGCTGATCCGCAACCCCGAGGTGCAGAAGACTCTGAAGGCTCTATACGAAGACTTTACTCTGGAAGATGCTCAGAAAGTCAAGGAGATCGAGCGCGTGACCAATCATGATGTGAAAGCGGTCGAATACTTCATCAAAGAGCGGATGAGCGATGATCAGTACAGCAAGGTACTGGAGTTTGTTCACTTTGGTCTTACATCTCAGGACATCAACAATACCGCTCAGCCGATGATGCTACATGACGCTCTGAAGGAGGTGTGGCTGCCGAAGCTGGAGCAGGTGATTGGTGAGATTGAGCAGCGTGCTGAGGAGTGGAGAGAGATCCCTATGCTGGCGCGTACACACGGACAGCCAGCATCGCCGACCACGCTAGGCAAGGAGATGAAAGTCTTCGCTTATCGTCTGCGTAACCAGGTGGCACTCCTAAAGGCTGTGCCACAGAGTGTAAAGTTTGGCGGAGCTACAGGTAATATGAACGCCCACCACGTCGCTTATCCCGATGTAGACTGGCGTGGCTTTGCCCGCCACTTCGCACAAGATGTGCTAGAGATGGAGCTCGAGGAGTATACGACTCAGATCTCCAATTATGACAACCTCGCAGCTCTCTTCGATGCCACAAAGCGTATCTGTGTGATTCTGATCGACTTCTCAAGAGATATATGGACATATATCTCAAACGATTACTTCAAGCAGAAGATCAAAGAGGGCGAGGTGGGATCGAGCGCTATGCCCCACAAAGTCAACCCTATAGACTTTGAAAACGCTGAGGGGAACTTAGGACTGGCGATTGCGCTATCAGAGCATTTGGCGCATAAACTTCCCATCTCTCGGCTGCAGAGAGATCTGACTGATAGCACCGTGATGCGCAACCAAGGCATTGCTCTTGCCTACTCTCTTATCGCCTTTAACAGTCTACTCAAGGGGATGGGTAAGTTGCTCTTGCACGAAGAGACGATCCTAGCCGACCTGGATCGTGCTCTGCCGGTCGTTGCAGAGGCGTTGCAGACGATCCTCCGCCGTGAAGGCTACCCCAAGCCCTACGAAGCTCTGAAGGGGCTGACACGTACCAACGAGGTGCTGACGAGAGAACGATTGGATGACTTTATTGACGGGCTAGAGGTGTCTCCGGCAGTAAAGGAGGAGATGAAGCGTGTGACACCACGCAATTACACCGGAGTCTACTCGCGTGGCGATTTGTAGTAATTGCTCTTTAGAAGTGGTATCTTTGCACCTGCCTTTTGAGGTTCATGAAAATGAGATAACAAACAATAGATGATTAAGAAAAACATGGAGAGAGAAGATTGGAACGGCAGATCACCTGAGACAGGTGAAGGCCGAGCCTATGAGAGAAGGAACTACAGCCGTGAGGCTTCCAATACCTTCTCGGACGATCGCAGAGCCGAGATGCAGCCGAGTAGGAGAGGGATGGTAAGTATGGCAGGCCAGCGGCGCAGACGCCGCGTGAGCGACATGGTCTCAACCTCCCAAGGTTTCCCATCACGAAATGAGCAGCCCAGTCGGGCGTTTGAACGAGACTTCGGTGGCGACTACCGTAGCAATAGCTATGAGGAGTCGAACAGCCGCAGGTCAAGTAGCTCGTACTACCGCGATAAGTACAAGCAGCAACACGAGGGAAGACGCCAGAGCTATGGCAGGGAGCCACGCCCTGATTATGATGAAAGGCGCCCGAGCTTCGATAGGGAGCAACGGCCCGACTACGAGAGGAGGGATGAGCGTCAGCAGTCTCGAGGGAGATACGAGCGCCGTGACGGTGGCTCCTATCAGGGAGGAGACGGTGACCGCAGACAGCTACGCCGCAATTGGAAAGGCGGTCAGCGCAATAGAAATCAAGACTTTAAGCCACGTCGTAAGAACGTAGCACCAGACTATGACGAGCCGATACTGGATCCGAATGAAGAGGTGAGACTCAATAAGTTTCTCTCCAACGCTGGAGTCTGCTCTAGGCGTGAAGCAGATGAGCTGATCAAGGCTGGCGCTGTGGTTGTCAACGGCGTGCCTGTAACAGAGCTAGGAACCAAGATCGACGGGCGAGATAGGGTGGAGGTGAATGGCAAAGAGATAAGACCTGAAAAGAAGGTGTATGTCCTGCTCAATAAGCCCCGCAACTGTGTCACCACCACAGACGACCCACAGGAGCGTCTTACAGTGATGCACCTCGTACGTACTGCCGCAAATGAGCGCATCTACCCAGTAGGGCGCTTAGACCGCAATACCACCGGTGTGCTCTTACTGACCAATGACGGAGATCTCGCAGCGAAGCTGGTGCACCCTTCACACAGGAAAAAGAAGATCTACCATGTCTGGCTGGATAAGGAGGTGTCAGTAGAGGACATGCAGATGATCGCCGATGGTATAGAGCTGGAGGATGGGGAGATGCATGCCGATGCTATCAGCTACGTCGACGAGGAGGATCGCTCTCAGGTGGGTATTGAGATACACTCTGGGCGCAACCGCATTGTACGCCGTATCTTCGAGCATCTGGGCTACCATGTCGTTCGCCTAGATAGGGTCTACTTCGCTGGTCTCACCAAGAAGAACCTTGGGCGCGGCAAGTGGCGCTATTTGACTCAGGAAGAGGTAAATCGCCTACGTATGGGAGCTTTTGACTAAGTCGTTAAGAGGATAAGTAAGATAAGATGAAACGCACGATCATTAAAGAACTCTTGGCCCAACCACAGGTAGGGCAAGAGGTGAATATAAAGGGGTGGGTACGCACCAAGAGGAGTGGTAAGCATGTCAGCTTTGTAGCCATCAACGACGGCTCTTGCATGAGCAATGTGCAGGTGGTGATGGAGCACGATGCT
>JAUNLH010000008.1:0-44010 GCA_030532365.1 Porphyromonas sp. | reverse complement strand
GGAGCTCCTAAGGCAGATCACTACCGGAGCGAGTCTTAGTGTCACCGGACTTATGGTGGAGTCGCAGGGCAAGGGGCAGACTGTAGAAATCCAGGCTCACGACGTGCATCTCTATGGAACTGCTGACCCTGATACCTATCCGTTGCAGAAGAAGGGGCACACTATGGAGTTCTTGCGTGAGATAGCACACCTTCGCCCGAGGACCAATACCTTCGGAGCGGTCTTCCGCATACGCCACCACATGGCATACGCGATCCACCACTACTTCCACGAGCGTGGTTACTTCTACTTCCATACACCGCTCATCACAGCGTCAGATGCTGAGGGAGCTGGTGAGATGTTCCAAGTCACTACCCTAGACCTTGAGAACCTTCCCAAGACAGAGGAGGGTGCAGTAGATTACACTGAGGACTTCTTTGGTAGGGAGACCAATCTGACTGTGTCTGGGCAGCTTGAGGGAGAGCTTGCTGCAACTGCACTCGGTGCCATCTACACCTTCGGTCCGACCTTTAGGGCAGAAAACTCCAATACCCCACGCCACTTGGCTGAGTTTTGGATGGTGGAGCCAGAAGTCGCATTCATGGAGCTCCCAGAGCTGCAGGACTTGGCTGAGGACTTCCTTAAGTACCTCATTAAGTGGGCACTAGAGCATTGCCAGGAAGACCTTGACTTCCTCAATAAGATGGTGGATAAGACCCTCTCAGACCGCCTCCACTTTGTCCTAGAGCAGGACTTTGTGCGGCTAGACTATACAGAGGGCATCCGTATCCTAGAGGAGGCGGTTGCCAACGGACATAAGTTTGAGTTCCCCATCTTCTGGGGTGCCGACTTGGCAGCAGAGCATGAGCGCTATCTGGTAGAGCAACACTTCAAGAGGCCTGTGATCCTAACTAACTATCCAAAGGAGATCAAGGCGTTCTATATGAAGCAAAATGATGATAATAAGACAGTTGGAGCGATGGATGTCCTCTTCCCGAAGATTGGGGAGATCATAGGTGGCTCCCAGCGAGAGGAGGATCTAGAGAAGCTAGAGCGCCACTCTCGCGAGATGGGAGTGCCTATCGATGAGATGCAGTGGTACCTCGATACACGCAGATATGGTACCATCCCGCATGCAGGCTTTGGTCTCGGCTTTGAGCGACTGCTGCTCTTCGTGACCGGCATGGCAAACATCCGAGATGTGATCCCATTCCCCAGGACACCCAATAGCGTCGCCTACTGATGAGCACCCATAGCTAGAGTTAGGCTCCTTGCCTACCTAGGTCAAAACAGAGAAGTGCACGATGTCGCATGTAGCCGCACATCGTGCACTTCTTTCTTGTATTTACGCTAGTTCTCTATATAAAGGCTACCAGTAACTCCTTAGTACTCACCAATGTTGAGATAGGTATAGCCCAACTCTTCAAGCATTGAGCGGGAGTAGACATTTCTCCCATCTATCACAAGAGGCTGGCGCATGAGGGTCTTGATCTTCTTCCAGTTCGGGATCCGAAACTCCTTCCACTCCGTCACATGAAAGAGGGCATCAGCACCCTCTACACAGCTGTATAGGTCGCCAGCGTACCCGATGCTATCGCCCAGCCGGTGCCGAGCCTCGCCCATCGCTACGGGGTCGTAAGCGGTGATGGTACACCCTGCTTCCAGCAGTGCATCGATCAGCACCAGCGACGGTGCTTCTCGCATATCGTCGGTCTCTGGCTTAAAGGAGAGCCCCCAGATCGCTATATGCTTCCCCTTGAGGTTACCCTCGTAGTAGTTGTAGAGCTTCCCGAAGAGCACCTCCTTTTGGTCATTGTTGACCTCCTCAGCCGCCTCTATCACACGCATGCGGTATCCATGTTGCTCTCCAGTCTTGATCAGGGCTCGCACATCCTTAGGGAAGCAGGAGCCGCCGTAGCCACAGCCAGGGTAGAGAAATTTATTACCGATCCTACTGTCCGACCCGATCCCCTTGCGCACCATCTCCGGATTGGCACCAACGAGCTCGCTCAGGTTGGCTATGTCGTTCATAAAGCTGATTCTTGTTGCCAGCATCGCATTGGCGGCATACTTAGTCATCTCCGCAGAGGCGATGTCCATAAAGAGCACGCGGAAGTTGCTGAGCATCAGAGGGCTGTAAAGCCTAGTCATCAGTTCCTCAGCTTGCTTGCTCTCTACCCCCACTACCACACGGTCGGGCTTCATGAAGTCGCTGATAGCATTGCCCTCCTTGAGAAATTCGGGGTTCGAAGCGATGTCAAATGGCACTTCTACACCTCGATGGTGCAATTCAGAGGCGATGACCTCCTTGACCTTTGCAGAGGTGCCTACAGGAACGGTGCTCTTGATGACCACCAGCTTATAGTCTTGCATGTGGGCACCAATGGTACGAGCTACCTGCAGCACATACTGGAGGTCTGCAGAGCCATCCTCATCTGGTGGCGTCCCCACAGCGATGAATATGATCTCCACCCCCTCTAGTACCTTCTCCAGCTGTGTATGAAAGGTGAGGCGCCCCGCCTTGCTATTGCGTGCTACTATGTCTGACAGCCCAGGCTCGTAGATGGGTATTTGACCCTGCTTCAGTCCTTCTATCTTCGCTTCGTTGGTATCAATGCAGGCGACAGTGATGCCCATCTCTGCGAAGCATGCACCGGTGACCAGTCCTACGTAGCCGGTACCTACAATGGCTATGTTCATTTAGTAATATCCTCCTTTTCTAGGTGTGGCAAGTCACACTCTCTGCCGAATGCTCATCAAGAGTGAGCCCTTGCATACTTGTTTGATATAGAAAGCAATATACATTAACTCTTTGACATATCCCATTGGCTCAGTGTATGGTATTTAGTCTTGAGTAGCAGGGGATTATAACTCTTCTGTGAGGTGTACTATCGCTGTAGTGGCTCCCATGGTGATGATATCGCCATCCTCTAGCCGGCGTTGCTCACGTGGCTCTAGCAGCGACCGATTGACATAGGTCCCGGTATTGCTACCGGGATCGCTCGCTAGTAGGGTGCCATCCTCTTTTAGCTGGAGCTTCAGGTGAGAGCGATCCATGCTGGGATCATTGGTGAAGAGCTGTAGCTCCACCTTTGAGTGGGGATTGTACCGCCCGACCCTCGAGGTGCCAAGTGGGATGCGCAATCTCTGTGGGTGGGCAAATTGGTTCTCGATAAATTCGAGATAGGCAGGTTCATGGCTGAAATCAAAGCTCTCCACCGTGACTGCCTTGGTAGAGCGGTCTTCGTGGGTACGAGTTCGAGCCACGCTGGAGTAGACCGCGATGGGCTTCCGACAGATGTTACAGGGTGTGTAGAGTGCCTTCTCAGCATTGGGAGCGGGGACTCCTACCGCTGTCTCTTTGCCACAGTAAGGGCAGTGAATGGTCGCTTTATCTTGGGGTGTCGCTTCGCTCATAGTCTTCCGTTGTCAAAATAGCTGTAATAGTTATCCTTATTGTCGACATAGATGATGTGATCGACCAGCTGCACCTCTATGGCGTCACAAGCTCTTTGCAGCCGACGGGTCAGCTCGTCATCTTCAGGGCTGGGCTCAGCGATACCGCTCGGATGGTTGTGTACGAGGGCGATGGCGCTGGCTGCAAATTGGAGCGCCTTGCGAAGGATGATCCTGATATCCACCACTGCACTAGAGTAGCCCCCTTGAGCTACTCGAAACTTTCCCCGCATGTTGCCCTTGACATCCAGCATGATCACCCAGGTCTCTTCCTCTGTCTCAAAGACGAGATCGCTCTTGATGTACTGATAGATCAGATCACTACGAAGGAGGCTCACCCTACGGGCATCTTGCTGCTCCTTCTCTAGATAGGTGCGGAGCCCCAGCTCCATCGCTGCTAGTAGCTCTGTCTGCTTCACCGGCCCTAGCCCTGAGATCTCAGGGTCTACGCCACGCCGGAGCTTGGCATATAGCTGGTAGAGGCTCCCGTGCTCGCTCTGCAGAAGGCGCTGTGCTATCTCTAGCGCGTTGTACCCTTGCGAGCCGGTGCGTATCAATATCGCTAGTAGCTCAGCGTTGGTAACAGCCTTGACCCCTTGGCGTTGCAGTTTCTCGCGAGGGCGGTCTTGGACGTTCAGATCCTTGATCCTGAGCTTCTCTCGAGCCTCTCCTCTGTCGAACATCAATCTACAAACTTATCGGCAAGTCCTTGTGCATCAGGTACTACCTGCTTTAGCTTCAGCTCCTCGCCACGACGGCATACCAGTAGTACCCCCTTGTTTTGCACCACAATGAGGTCTTCGACCCCTTGCAGGACTACGAGCGACTCGGGGTCGGTCGACATCACAAGGTTGTTGCTGCTGTCGTTGAGCAGTACCTGAGTGGCGCCGAGAGTTGCATTGCGCTCCTCATCCTTCTCAGCTAGCGCATAGATTGCACTCCAAGAGCCGAGGTCGGTCCATCCAAGGTCGCAGAGCACCATCTCCGCCTCCTCCAGCTGCTCCATCACAGCGTAGTCAAAGGAGATATTGGGGCAGTAGGGGTAGACCTCCGCCACGTGGGCAGCCTCCTCTGGGGTGCCCCATACTTCTTGATTGGTAAAGAGGCGCTCATAAAGCTCTGTGATGTGCTGCTTTAGCTCATCGAGGATCACCCTGCCTTTGGAGACAAAAATACCGGAGTTCCAGTAAAACTCACCGCTATCCACCAGTACTTTCGACATGTGCTTATTGGGCTTCTCCGTAAAGGTCTTCACTGGATAGATCTTACCCACCTGCAGCTGGTTGTTATGATCCTCTGGATCAATGGCTTGGATGTATCCGTAGTTGGTCTCCGGGTAAGTGGGCTTGATGCCTAGTGTGATGATCCGGTCGGTCTCGTGGGCACGCTCGAGTGCTTGCTCTATGTGGTGTATAAATTGTTGCTCCTTTAGGATCAAGTGATCCGATGGCGAGATCAGGAGCACTGCCTCAGGATCTCTGGCAGTGATGTGCCCTGTGGCGTAGGCGATGGCGCAAGTGGTATTGCGACGCCTTGCCTCAAGTAGTATGTTGCTCACCGGTAGCTCCGGTAGTTGTTGGTATGCTATGCTTTTGTATTCTTCGTTGGTGACGACGAAGATCTGCTCTGGGTCGAAGTAGGCTCGGAACCGCCTATAGGTCGTTTGCAGCAGACTCTCACCTGTACCAAGGAAGTCAATGAATTGTTTTGGAAACTTACGCCTACTGTACGGCCAGAAACGTCTCCCGACACCCCCCGCTAAAATGACGCAATAGTAGTGGCTCATGCAGTGTGACTTCTCGTTGCTCTTTTCTTCTGTCATATCGCTCACAGATAGTCATTAGGTCTTCTAAGTAAGACAAAGATACAAATTTGTACCCAAGATCTGCCTACCCTTTGCGATGGTTGTCTGTCGGTGGTGCATTCAAATAGTGTTAATCATCTTATTATCAACAAACAATAAGATAAGTGAGAGCAGAGAAAATGTTGGGCGTCTCTTGGGGCTCATTTTGTTGGGGGTAGGGTGCCTCTCTTAAGGATCCGCTCTGGATGCAGGTTTTGATGATGTGCAATTTTGACCTCCGAACTTAAAAAATCTAAGTTCCGAACTTAGATGTGTCGAAGTTGGGAACTTAGAAAACTCGAAGTTCCCAACTAAAATTTTCCGAGGTTCCGATCTCCGATTTTTTGTAGTGGCGAGGTCGGGAAGGTGCGACGTCCGACCTGCGTCGGAGTTGTGGTGAGATATGGGTTGGGAAATGTTAAACTCCAACTATTTCCCACCATGAGCGTAGAAATGAGTACCTTTGGTGTGTTGTAGTTTTTCCTTTGGGAGATTAAAAGGGAATCCGGTGCAAATCCGGGACAGTACCTGCTGCTGTAAATCCCGTTGTAGGCTTCTTACAACCTGCCACTGGTGTATCACCGGGAAGGCGTGAGGAGCCGGGATGAGTCAGAAGACCTGCTACGACTTGATGAGGTAACCGCCACGGGTATTGGAGGTTGTGTTGTTCGGTCTGATGATACTGCGACTAGGACGCTTTGCTCTTCGCTATCCCTGATGACATCTCTGGGCACTCTCTGATCCCCGTTGGATGCGACCCTCGTCTCAACTTTTTTGTATGTGTATGAGACTGAGCGAGATGAAGGATAGCCGGAGGATTTTTAGGAGCTGGATGCTGTATTTATCAGTAGCACTTCTATTCTTTTCCTGTAACAGAAATAACGAAATAGTCAAGGAGATCACTCCTGCCCCCACCATAGAGCTTGACAGTGATGATGGTGTCTATGTGGTGAAGATGGGCAAGGAGGTGGTGATCTCTCCGACCTATAAAAATGTGGAGCACGCTCTATATAAGTGGCTCTATGAGGGGACGACCATCTCGGAGCAACCGGAGCTGAGGTATCTCTTTGAGGAGCCTGGGACTTACTATGTGACCTTGCGGGTCGTGGCGAATGAGAAGTACGCCGAGGAGGAGGTACGTGTGGAGGTGGTCGACCTGGCACCCCCTGCGATCTCCCTTGTGGTACCGCCCTCTGTCGTCGCTGGGCGTGAGTACACCCTCTCACCCGATGTGCAAAATGATGAGGGGGCGACCTTCCTCTGGCTGATCAACGGGGAGAAAAGAGGCGAGGGCAGGAAGCTGCTTTTCAAGGAGACTGCAGTCGGCACCTATGAAGTAACGCTTGTGGTGGAGAATGAAGATGGTAAGAGTGAGAAGACCGTCGTGATCGAAGTGCTGGAAGAGCTCCCCATCTCGGTTGTTATCCCCTCCTCACTTTATTTCCACGACGATCAGACCAAATATGTAGCGATCGGTCGGACGCTCTTTGTCCGTGCTTATGCTTCTGCCGGTGAGGAACTGACCTATCAGTGGTCTGTCGATGGCAAGGAGGTTTCCGGAGCCAATGGGCTGACCTTCGACTTTACTCCAGAGGAGGTGGGCGAGTATACCCTCTCCCTCACCGCTAGGTACGAAGCCCCCTCTCGAGCACTAACACGCAATATCAGCGAGACAGGCAGCCAAGAAGTCGTCTTAGAGCTACCTGTGGTCTGCATAGAAGCGGCACCGAAGCGCGACTTTAAGGAGGGGAGCTCTCGCCACAGTACAAAGGTATATGAATACCTCCCCGCACCGGGGCAGTATGTCAATAACATACTCTCGGGCTTTAGAGGTGAGCGCACGCACGAAGCTGCCTGTGCCTATGCTGAGGCTCGACTCGAAGCAAATAGCTATGTCTCTCTCGGAGGGTGGGGCGGCTACATTGTGGTTGGCTTTGACCACAGCATTGAGAATAAGGGTGGCTATGACTTCTCTATCGAGGGCAATGCCTTTGATAGCTCTAGCGAGCCGGGTATCGTATGGGTGATGCAGGATGTCAATGGCAATGCCCTCCCTGATGATGAGTGGTACCAGCTGAGAGGCTCTGAGTATGACGGCGACCAGACGCTCCAGGACTATGCAGTGACCTATCATCGGGTGGCTCCAGGTATGCCTACGCCTTGGGTAGACAATAAGGGCGCGCGCGGTACCATCGATCGAACCGTCGGGCAACATGCCTACTATCCGCTCTGGATGCCCGAGGAGAGCTATACCCTCTACGGTACCCGCCTAGAGGCACGTACCATCTATGATACCGCTGATGGTGTGTGGAAAAACCTCCCCTTTGGCTGGGGCTATGTCGATAACTACGGTGATGACCTGCCGAGTAGGGGTAATGAAAATGCCGATCCTGTAGCTAACCGCTTCAAGATCTCTGATGCCGTCAATATGGACGGCTCCCCTGCCAATCTGACTCATATCGACTTCATCAAGGTTCAGACCGGGGTCAATAGCAAGGCGGATGGTGATGTCGGGGAGCTCTCTACTGAGGTCTTTGGTTTCTTGGATTTGAATAATAGATAGTGATTACCTACAGAGGTATGCGCCTGAGAGATCTCTTCATCGGTCTTGCTCTCCTCGCCCTTGTGGTGGGGCTCTCCTCCTGTATGGAGTGGAACTATGGTCTGGAGGAGGAGAAGTTTGAAGCGTCGGGGGCTGGGCTCTTCATTGCGAATGAGGGTAACTTCCAATACGGCAACGCCACGCTCAGTTACTACAACCCTCAGACCAAGGAGGTGGAGCAGGAGGTCTTCTTGCGTGCCAATGGCATGAAGCTGGGCGACGTAGCGCACTCGATGACGATCCATGACGGCAAGGGCTGGGTGGTGGTCAATAACTCGCACGTGGTCTTTGCTATTGATCTGCAGACCTTCAAGGAAGTGGGGCGGATCGAGGGGCTCCCCTCTCCGAGGTACATCCACTTCGTGAGCGATGAGAAGGCGTATGTGACACAGCTGTGGGACAATCGTATCTTCGTTGTCAATCCTAAGCGATATGAGGTGATTGGGCAGATCGAGGTACCGGAGATGGCTCTGGGCACCGGCTCTACCGAGGAGATGGTGGCGTACGGTAAGTATGTCTACTGCAACTGCTGGAGCTACCAAAATCGGATCATCAAGATAGATACAGAGCGCGATGTGGTGGTGGATGAGCTGGTGGTTGGCATTCAGCCCACCTCTCTGGTGATGGATAAGTACCAGAAGCTTTGGACCCTCACCGATGGGGGCTACGAACAAAGTCCCTATGGATATGAGGCACCGTCGCTCTTTCGTATTGATGCTGAGACCTTTGAGATTGAGCAGCAATTTCGGCTTAAACAGGGCGAGACCACCTCTAAAGTGCGTATCAATGGGGCGGGAGACCGGATCTTCTGGATCAATGATGACGTCTGGAGCATGGAGGTGACTGCAAGTCGTGTGCCGGTGCGCCCTTTCCTAGCCTACCGTGAGACGCTCTTTCACGGTCTGACGGTCGACCCTACCAATGGCGAGGTGTATGTGGCGGACGCTATTGACTACATGCAGAGAGGCAAGGTCTATCGCTTCTCCGCTGAGGGGGAGCTGATAGATGACTTTTACGTGGGAGTGATCCCGGGTGCTTTTTGTTGGAAGTGATGATGCCATGACCTTACGACTTCTCGCTCATAGAGTACGGACTCTGATCCTTCTCTCTATCGCTCTCTCCTCTGTCGCCCTCGCACAGCAGAGGGAGCAGGATATCGAGGAGGTGGTGGTGTGGGGGCGTCGTCCGCTCAAGGAGATAGGGGTGCAGAAGACACAGTTTGACTCGCTCGCACTGAAGGAAAATGTTGCCCTCTCGATGGCTGATATCCTGACCTTTAACTCCTCGGTCTTCGTTAAGAGCTACGGCAGAGCGACCCTCTCTACAGTGGCTTTTCGGGGTACCTCTCCCAGCCACACTCGAGTGACGTGGAATGGCATGCGGATCAATAACCCGATGCTTGGGATGACCGACTTCTCTACCATCCCCTCTTATTTCATCGATCGGGCAGCGCTCTTGCACGGTACCTCCTCTGTCAATGCCACAGGAGGTGGACTGGGTGGCTTGGTAGAGCTGGGCACAGCGCCCACGGATGATCAGGGCTTTGCCATGCAGTATGTGCAGGGAGTTGGCTCCTTTAGTACCTTCGATGAGTTTCTTCGCCTTACCTATGGCAATGAGCGCTGGAGCTTCTCGACAAGAGCGGTCTACTCCTCGTCGCCCAATGACTACGAGTACACCAATAGGGATAAGAAGGTCAACATCTACGACGAAGAGAAGAATATCATAGGGCAGTACCACCCGAGGGAGCGCAATCGCTCAGCATCGTTCAAAGACCTACACCTGCT
Source organism: Porphyromonas sp. (assembly GCA_030532365.1). Classification (GTDB taxonomy): domain Bacteria; phylum Bacteroidota; class Bacteroidia; order Bacteroidales; family Porphyromonadaceae; genus Porphyromonas_A. Next base: position 34,343 of record JAUNLH010000008.1, on the reverse strand, counting down.
CCAAGAGGTCTACTACAATAACCTCCGTGGAGATCGACTGGGGCTCAATGCCTGGTACATCCAGTCTGACCGGGAGCTACCCATGCTCACGACAGACTATGGCGATGAGATGGCATTTGAAAACAGACAGCGAGAGCGCACCTTTAGAGGGATCCTCTCTTGGGATAGGATCGGGAGTGACTGGAAGGTGGGTGCTAAGGCAGGCTACATCCATACTTGGATGGCTTATGACTATCAACGGCAACTCTCTAAAGAGGTGTGGGGGGTGATGACCCGATCGCGTAGCAGGATCAATACCCTTTACGGTCAGGCTGTAGGCGAGTATACCCCATCATCGAAGTGGTTCTTTACGACCAACCTGGCGCTCTACCAGCACATGGTCCGCAGTGAGGATAATGACATCATCCGGCAGGATGGCAACAAAGCAGTGGTCGGCTACGATAAGGCGCGTGTCGAGCTGTCGGGCGCCCTCTCTGCTAAGTGGCAACCGACGAAGAGGCTTGGGATGTCGCTTGTGTTGCGTCAGGAGATGTCGGGTGACCGCTGGGCTCCCTTGATCCCAGCTTTCTTTATCGATGGTGTGATCTATCCTCAGGGTAATGTCTTGCTAAAGGCTTCTATCTCACGCAATCACCGCTTCCCATCGCTCAATGACCTCTACTTCCTGCCTGGGGGCAACCCCGACCTCAAGAACGAGTCGGGCTTCACTTATGATATCGGGGTGAGCTATGAGATAGGCAAGGGGGGGCGCTACCGGCTCTCCGGCAGTGCCAGCTGGTTTGACTCCTACATCGACGACTGGATCATCTGGTTGCCCACGGCGAAGGGCTTTTTCTCGCCACGCAACGTAAAGAGTGTTCACGCCTACGGGGTCGAGCTAAAGAACAACCTCACCTGGAAGATCGCTCCGGAGTGGCTCCTCGACCTCAATGGCTCCTACTCATGGACTCCCTCGATCAATGTGGGAGAGAAGATGACTCCAGCGGATCAGTCGGTGGGCAAGCAACTCCCATACGTGCCAGAGCACTCTGCGGCACTGACCAGTAGGCTCTCATGGCGGAGCTGGTCCTTGCTCTACAAGTGGGTCTGGTACTCGGAGCGCTACACCATGTCGAGCAACGAGTACACCCTGACGGGACGTTTGCCCCAGTACTTCATGAATAACGTCGCACTGGAGCGGCAACTCCGCTTCAAACCGATGGATCTGCAGGTGAAGCTGTCGGTCAACAACCTCTTCGACGAAGAGTACCTCTCGGTGCTCTCCCGCCCGATGCCCGGCATCAACTTCGAGCTCTTCCTCGCCATCACTCCTAAGTGGTAGCCCGCCTCCTTTTTATGATCGATTAGTCTTGATTTATTGTTATATTTACTCCAGGATTTATCCGAAATAAATGAGTTAGTAATCTAAGACAAAGTGAATCAATGAAAATGGACCCAATGAAAAAGAATGGCTTGGAGAAGAAAGTACCGAGCCGCAATCAAAACGTAAGTGAGCACCCAGAGCTGCGTACGGCTGCCGGAGCACCTGTCTATTCAAATCAGGACACTGAGACTGCCGGTGTGAGAGGCGCCGCTATGATACAAGACCAGTATCTAATTGAGAAGTTGGCGCACTTTGATAGGGAAGTGATACCAGAGCGTCGTATGCACGCCAAGGGATCTGGTGCGTGGGGAAAGTTTACTGTTACCCACGATATTACTCGTTATACAAAAGCCAAGCTATTTAACAAAGTGGGTAATGAGTGCGAGATGTTTGCTCGTTTCTCTACCGTTGCAGGTGAGCGCGGAGCAGCTGATGCAGAGAGAGACATCCGTGGCTTTGCGCTTAAGTTTTATACCGAAGATGGAAACTGGGACTTAGTAGGAAACAATACTCCGGTATTCTTCTTCCGTGATCCGAAGAAGTTCATTGACCTCAACCATGCTGTGAAGCGCGATCCTCGCACCAATATGAGGAGCAAGAACACCAACTGGGATTTCTGGACGTCTCTGCCTGAAGCACTTCATCAAGTTACTATCGTGATGAGTGATCGCGGTATCCCTTCGTCATATCGCTATATGCACGGATTTAGTAGCCACGCGTACAGTATGATAAATGCCGACAATGAGCGGGTGTGGGTGAAGTATTTCCTGCGCAGCCAGCAGGGGATCCTTAACCTCACAGATCAAGAGGCAGAGATGGTGGTTGCAAAGGATCGTGAGAGCCATCAGGCAGACCTCTACAATGCCATCGAAAATGGACAATACCCGCGTTGGGAGCTCTTTATCCAGGTCATGACAGAGGAGCAGGCACGCAGGAGCAAGACCAATCCGTTTGACCTTACTAAGGTGTGGCCTAAGGAGGAGTATCCGCTGATCCCTGTGGGTATGATGGAGCTCAATCGTAACCCTGAAAATTATTTTCAGGATGTAGAGCAGGCGGCATTCAATCCTATGAATATTGTTCCTGGCTTAGGGTTTTCACCTGACCGAATGCTACAGGGTCGTCTCTTCTCATATGGCGATGCTCAGCGCTACCGCTTAGGCGTAAATCACCACCAGATCCCCGTCAATTCGCCTCGAGGTGTACAGCATCCTCACTCATTCCATAGAGATGGTCAAATGCGTGTAGATGGCAATAGAGGTTCTGAAATACACTATGAACCAAATAGCTACGGCGGCTGGACGGATCACCCAGAGCACATAGAGCCCTTGCAGCAGGGCGGAGAGGTCGGCGTACACGACTACAGAGAGGATGATAATGATTATTTCACTCAGCCAGGCATGCTCTTTAGAGCGATGTCGCCTGAGCAGCAATTGGTGCTTGCCGAAAATACGGCTCGAGACATGCAAGACACGACGCTGCAAATTAAGCATCGCCACATCCGTCACTGCTATCAGGCAGATCGCAAGTATGGAGAGATGGTGGCCGAAGCCCTAGGTATCGATATCAGCTCGGTAGACCTTAGCTATAATGGCTCAGGCAGTTATGAAGACTGGAGAGCAGAGATGAGCAAGGATGCGGATAAGAATCATCCGACCGAGCCAGCTATGCCCAAGAGTGCCGAGGGGCTACCTGAGGAGGGTCGTGATACGAATGTCAAAGACCAGTCTACGGTAATCGACTGGAAGACTGACCCATACCTGCTATAATCGATTATAGACTCTGTGTTTAGAGAGAGTTGGGGTGTCGCAGCTGCGACACCCCAAACTATAAGATATCGAGGCCTTTAACGCAGAACTCCAAAACTGCCTCTCACCACTAGATACAAAGAAAAAGCCCGCTAAGAGCTTTGCGGCTTTTAGCGGGCTTTGGTGGTGACCTCGGAGGGATTCGAACCCTCGACCCACTGATTAAGAGTCAGTTGCTCTGCCAGCTGAGCTACGAAGTCAATTTCTTTTGTCATGCGAGCAATGTCTTCCTTGCGGTTGCAAAGGTACTATAATTTTTCGTTCTTGCAAATATTTTAGATCAGAAAGTTAGATTTTTTATGTTGGGAAGTGGAGCGCATCTTTTATCCAACTTAGATGATCGTGAGTTCGGATGTAGATTTTTGTAGGTTCGGAGCTTGGTCAGTGGTCGGGTCAAAATGGGATCAAAGTGCATTAAAGTGTATCAAAGCGTATCAAAGTGCATGAAAACGTATGAAATAGGATAGCCCCCTTTTTTGTGTGGTATATTTGCACTGTCCAACGCCAGAAGGTGGAGACAGTATTTAATAACCTTGGTTAGCACAATGGGTAGTGGCTGTTTTTTGGTTAGACATTTTATTATGTTTACTTTTGCAACCGCAAGAATACCTGCTAATCATCATATTTATAAAGGATTAAAACATGGCATACGATCTGCTGATAGTCGAGTCACCTGCTAAGTCCAGAACCATAAGCCGCTTCCTCGGAAAGGAGTACAAAGTCCTCTCGAGCTATGGGCACATCCGGGATCTACAGACGAAAGGAATGGGTGTGGATCTTGAAAATAGCTTCGCACCACAATACGTGGTGTCGGAGGATAAGGAGCGGGTGGTCGCGGAGCTGAAGAGTGCAGCGACAAAGGCCAAGAAGGTGTGGCTCGCCTCGGATGAAGACCGCGAGGGTGAGGCGATTGCGTGGCACTTGGCAGAGGTGCTGGGGCTTGATGTTGATGAGAAAAATCGAATTGTCTTTCACGAGATTACCTCTAAGGCTGTGACCTCTGCTCTTGAGGCGCCCCGTAGTATCGATATGCAGATGGTCGACGCACAGCAGGCTCGGCGTGTCTTGGATCGAGTGGTGGGCTTTGAGCTCTCTCCTGTCTTGTGGCGCAAGGTGCGTCCGGGACTCTCCGCTGGTCGTGTGCAGTCGGTGGCTGTGCGGATGATTGTGGATCGTGAGCGGGAGATTCAGGAGTTTGAGCCAGCGAGCAACTTTAGGGTGAGGGCTGACTTCCTGACCCAGAAAGAGGAGCCCTTTGTGGCTGAGATGAGTAGCCGCCTGGAGTCGGAGGATGAGGTGCGGGAGGTATTGGAGGGGTTGAAGGGAGCTTCGTACAAGGTCGCTGATATCGAGGTGAAGCCAGGGGTACGCCGTCCTGTGGCACCATTTACCACCTCTACATTGCAGCAGGAGGCTTCTCGAAAGTTGGGCTATCCAGTAGGGCTGACGATGCGGCTTGCACAGGGACTTTATGAGGCGGGGCACATCACCTATATGCGTACCGACTCACTTCATCTCTCTGATGTCGCAGTGGCTGCTACGTGTAGCCAGATCGAGACGACGTATGGTAAGAACTATGTCAAAGCTCGCCAGTATCAGACGAAGTCGAAGGGTGCTCAGGAGGCGCACGAGGCGATCCGACCCACCCATATCGAGCAGGAGACGGCGGGCTCCAACCGTCAGGAGCGTGCGCTCTATGACCTGATACGTAAGCGTACCATGGCATCGCAGATGGCGGACGCTAAGATAGAGCGGACGACGGTGAAGATAGAAAATGATAAGACCTCTACACTCTTTGAAGCAAAGGGCGAGGTGGTGAAGTTTGATGGTTTCCTGAAGGTCTACCTTGAGACTACGGATGACGAGCCCTCTAAGGACGTTACGGAGTCGCTCCTACCGGCTATGGCTAAGGGAGACCAGCCTGAGGTGCAACAAGTGGTTGCGACAGAGCGCTTCTCTCAGCGCCCATCGCGCTATACTGAGGCTTCGCTAGTGAAGCGAATGGAGGAGCTGGGGATCGGTCGCCCAAGTACCTATGCCCCTACGATACAGACGATCCAAAATCGTGAGTATGTAGAAAAGCGCTCGATCGAGGGGGAGAAGCGTGACTATCGCGAGCTGAAGCTAAAGGGGGGTCGACTGACTGCTAGGACGCGAAAGGAAACCTATGGCGCTGATAGAAATAAGCTCTTCCCAACTGATACTGGTCTTGTGGTTACGGACTTTTTGGTGGAGAACTTCCCCAAAGTCTTGGATTATAACTTTACCGCTGAGGTGGAGGAGGAGTTTGACGAGATCGCGGAGGGAAAGAAGGCGTGGACGAAGGTGCTGGATGTCTTCTACGACCACTTCCATGACAATGTGGAGGCGGTACTCGCCGAGCGCACAGAGCACAAGGTGGGGGAGCGTCTGCTCGGTGAAGATCCCAAGAGTGGGGTGCCCGTCTTTGCTAAGATAGGTCGCTACGGCCCTATGGTGCAGATGGGTGAGGTGGTGAAGGATGGGCCTAAGCCGCGCTTTGCCTCGATCCCGAAGGACCTCTCCCTGGAGCGTATCACACTAGAGGAGGCGTTGGTCCTCTTTACCTTGCCCCGCCAGCTGGGTAGCTACAAGGGCGAGGAGGTGGAGGCAAATATCGGTCGATTTGGGCCCTATGTGAGGTTTGGTAAGCTCTTTGCAAGCATTCCGGCCGACCTTTCGCCCTACGATATCACACTAGAGGAGGCGGAGCCTCTAATTGAGAAAAAACTCGAGGCGGAGCGTAAAAAGCATATCGCCACCTACGGTGAGGGCGATGAGGAGCTGCAGGTACTTAATGGTCGCTATGGACCTTATATCTCCTACAAGAAACAGAACTATAAAATACCGAAGGGTACGGAAGCAGAGGCTCTGACCGAGGAGGAAGCCCGTAAGATCGTTGCTGAGGTGGATGCTGCGGGAGGACCGAAGAAGAGAGGGCGCCGTACGACACGGAGTAAAAAGAAATAACGATGGAGCGTGATTTTATATTATTGCTAGATACCTCCACAGACGTATCTTCGGTAGCGCTTTGCTCTGCCGATGGGGAGACGATAGTGGCAGAGCGACTCTATAAGGCAGCACAGAAGCATGCCGACCAGCTGGCGCCGCTCGTGGAGCAGATGCTGACGGAGATGCCCGAGGGTGGTCGATTGGTCGCCGTGGGTGTGGCGGAGGGGCCGGGGAGCTATACCGGTCTGCGTATAGGAGCTTCGTATGCCAAGGGGCTCTGCTTTGCCCTAGATGTGCCGATGGTCTCTATATCCACACCCGAAGTGATGGTCTACACTTTTTTGACCTCTAACGAAGTGGAGCCCGAGGCGCTCTTGATGCCGATGATAGATGCGCGTAGGATGGAGGTCTACTCAGCGCTCTATGATGCCAAGAGTGAGCCGATAACTGACATCGAGGCTCTGATCCTTACTGAGGAGATGACTCAGAAGTCACTCCAGGGGGAGGTGGGGAGTCGACCACTCTACTACTTCGGCTCAGGTGCTGAGAAGGCTGAGGAGCTCTTCTCAGAGCTGTTGCCCTCGGCTACGCTGGTCAAGGGCATAGAGCCAAAAGCCAGCGCGATGGCAAGGAGGGCGGTGGGGCTGCTGGAGGAGGGCAAGACCAATGATGTCGCCTACTGGGAGCCATTTTACCTGAAAGAGTACCAAGCCAAGAAGAGTCAAAATAAGGTGCTCCGCTCTCTGCTTCGTCGCTAACTGGAGCAAAAGTGGTAAGTTTGTGTCAGTCAAAGTAAAAGGAATACAAAGTTGTAAGATATTATGGCTAAAGAAATAAAGGAGCTCACTCCGAGAAGTGAGGACTACTCACGCTGGTACAATGATCTGGTGATCAAGGCTGATCTGGCTGAAAACTCAGCGGTGCGTGGCTGCATGGTGATCAAGCCCTACGGCTATGCGATCTGGGAGAAGATGCAGCAGACGCTCGATAGGATGTTTAAGGAGACCGGGCACTACAATGCTTACTTCCCTCTATTCATCCCCAAGTCTTTCCTCAGTCGAGAGGCAGACCACGTGGAGGGCTTTGCCAAGGAGTGTGCCGTGGTCACGCACTACCGTCTTAAGAATAATCCGGACGGCACTGGCGTGGTGGTGGATCCGGAGGCTAGGCTGGAGGAGGAGCTGATCGTACGCCCGACCTCTGAGACCATTATTTGGAATACTTATAAGGGCTGGATACAATCGTGGCGCGACCTGCCGCTCCTGTGCAATCAGTGGGCAAATGTGGTGCGCTGGGAGATGAGGACGAGGCTCTTCTTGCGTACAGCTGAGTTTTTGTGGCAAGAGGGGCATACCGCCCATGCAACCAAGGAGGAGGCTCTGGAGGAGACAGAGCGGATGATCAATGTCTACGCGACCTTTGCTCAGGAGTATATGGCGATGCCTGTGGTGATAGGATATAAGACCGAGACAGAGCGATTTGCCGGTGCAGTTGAGACTTATACCATCGAGGCTTTGATGCAAGATGGTAGGGCGTTGCAGAGTGGTACTTCGCATTTCCTGGGTCAGAACTTTGCCAAAGCGTTTGACGTTACCTTTACCAACCAGCAGGGCGAGCAAGAGCTGGTGTGGGCTACCTCTTGGGGTGTCTCTACCCGTTTGATGGGTGCTTTGATCATGACCCACTCGGATGATAATGGCTTGGTACTGCCTCCGCACTTGGCACCCATACAGGTGGTGATCGTACCAATCTATCGCTCAGAGGAGCAGTTGGCTCAGATCTCAGAGCGCCTTGAGCCACTTATCAGCGACCTGAGGGCTAAGGGCATCTCTGTTAAGTTTGACAACGCTGATAATAAGAAGCCGGGTTGGAAGTTTGCAGAGTATGAGCTGAAGGGTGTGCCTGTGCGACTAGCAATGGGTGGGCGTGACCTAGAGAATGGCACCATCGAAGTGATGCGCCGTGATACTTTAGAGAAGGAGACCCGTGACTTTGAGGGGATCGCTGAGTACGTGGCAGAGCTGCTAGAGGATATTCAGAAGAATATCTATCAGAAGGCACTGGACTATAGGACCACTCACACTTATGTGGTGGATAGCTACGAGGAGTTTAAGGAGAAGCTAGATGAGGGTGGCTTTGTCTACGCTCACTGGGATGGCACTCCCGAGACCGAGGCCGCAATCAAGGAGGAGACCAAGGCGACGATCCGCTGTATCCCGCTTGACGGAGATACGACACCGGGTGTCTGTGTATATAGTGGCAAGCCATCGGCACGTAGAGTATTATTTGCAAGAGCCTACTAAGGGCTCTACGAGCAATGTTCTTTTTGATCATAGTTGCTCTCGTAGTACTCTTCGTTGTATGGAAGGTGCTGCGTGAGCAATACTATGGTGCTGACGATTCGGTTGGGTATGAAGAGGAGGTAGCTCCTTCGTATGGCATTGAGCCCTATAAGCTAGAGCGGAGCTCCACGCCCACCAAAGCCTGCTATGCCTTTATTGACTTTCAGACCACAGGGCTCTCCGTGGTCGAGGGGGATGAGGACCGCATACTAGAGGCGTCGTGGCTGGTGGTCGATGAGCAGATGCTGGAGATCAGAAGGGGACTTCAGCTCGTGCGACAGCCTACTTTGGGCTCGCTCGAAGCGAGGAGAGTGCACGGAATCACACAAGAGCGGATAGACCAATTTGGAGTGGATGAGCTGGAGATGCTCGATGAGCTTTGGAGCAGCGTGGCAGATGTGCCCTACTGGGTCTTCCATAATGCTAGCTTCGACTTGGCGATCCTGCTGGGTACCGTGAGGCGACTCCGCCCTGAGCTGGAGGAGCCTATCCTTAGTCATCCTTGTATCTGCACGATGAAGTATCTCTCTCTGACCACGGAGAGCGGTGCCCCTTACCTTGGTCTTGTGACGCTGGCACACGACTTGACTGGTATCCCTTGGAGCGAGCTGACAAGAGTGGATATGAAGTCTTGGAGAAATGTCTGTCTCACTCGGCTTTGTCTCTTTGTGTTGTTGAAAGAATATCCGAGTCGAGCGGGGGATAAGGGCGACTTGCCAGCTGAGTTATTTCTGGAGTAGATCGGGTGTGGGTGTGACCTTGAGGTCTATCACCACGATCTCGGAGCGGCTGCCCAGGCGGAGTGGAGCGGTGGAGACCCCATAGCCGGAGCTGATGATATGGTGGGTGAAGTCATTCTTTTGGTAGTGACCGTATGCCCGCTCGAAGTAAAGCTCTACCAGCCACTTAAAGGGGATGAACTGCCCCCTGTGTGTATGCCCGTGCATGGAGAGGTTGATCTTGTTGTCTCGTACCTCTTGGGGATCTACCGGCTGGTGGTCCAATAATAGTTTGACTGCACCCTCTGGTAGCTGAGCTACAAGTTCATTGAGAGGCAGTCGCTCTTTGTTGTGGTACTCATCTCTACCGATCAGCCACACTTGATCGGTGAGAGGCATCACCGAGTCCTTGAGGAGGATTCCCCGCTGACGTAACCACGCCTCTTTCTCCTTCAGTTGGTGGTAATACTCGTGATTACCGAGGATGTATACTACCTTCTGCTGAGGGTTGGGGTGCAACTGATCCATCATCCTGATGATCTCCGGGTCTTTGCCATATTCGAGCAGGTAGTCTAGGATGTCGCCGCCTACGAGCACATAGTCAGGCTCTTCAGCTTTGACTAGCTCTACCAGGCGTGCTACGCTCTTCTCTCCTATGATCTCGCCGATATGTATGTCTGTCACGAGCACGAGCTTTAGCTCCTCGCTTTCTCTGCCTGGTGTCTGCACCGTGTAGTGCTTTACGACGGGCGAAAAGGTATTGTGGTAGCCCCATAAGCCCAGCAGTAGAGTCACTGGTATCATTGCGAGCATAGAGTAGGCGCGTGTACGAGTACGTTGCTCCTTTGTCCGGAGTTGCGGGCTCCTCTTCAGTAGAGCAATGACTCCAAAGAAGATCAGCACAAGTGTGCAGTAGACCAGCATTGCTACGTAGTAGCTATTGAAGAGGCGTAGAACGGTCGTGAGCACCTCCCTCGATAGATGCCAGCGTGCTGCATAGAAGCCACTGAGGAGTAGCATCTCGAAGATTACAGCGATGAGTACGCCCCTCCGCCACGGAGACTTCTTTGGGGTGCTCTTCCAGACCATCCAGAGGAGCAGTAGATGTATCACGAGGTGCCCAATGAGTGATAGCCGGAAGCCATTCATACCTGTGGCGGTGCTTGGATGTTTGCGCCTTTACCCCGCATCTTGCGTATGAAGGTTAGGAGCATGATTGAAGCAAGGATGCCGGAGATAAAGTCTGAGACCGGTGCTGCGACCCATACACCATTGAGCCCGAAGATGGGTGGTAGGATCAGGAGCAATGGGATGATGAAGATCACCTGACGCGAAAGGCTGAGTAGGATAGAGCGCCATGCCATGCCGATGCTCTGGAAGAACTGCGCCACCGTCAGCAGGAACCCGACAGACCACATCGCTGCCATCTCTATCCGAAGTGCTGGTACTGTAATAGCTATCAGCTCCGGATCGGAGGTAAATAACCCCACCAGTATGTGTGGAATTGTCAGGGCTATCAGTGTACCACTGGCACCAGTGATGAGGTTGTATGTGAGGGTCTTGCGAAGGGTCTGCGTGACGCGGCCGAAGTTACCTGCACCGTAGTTGTATCCGATGATGGGTTGCATACCGAAGGCTAGTCCAGCCACCATCATCATCACAAAGGCGGCAAGGCTATTGATGATCCCATACGCACCCACAGCAAGGTCTCCTCCGTAGGTCGATAGCGCCTGGTTTCGAATCACACTGATCAGACCGGCAGCCAACTGCACCAAGAATGGGGATATACCGATCGAGAGGATGGCGATGACGTACTTAGACTTGAGCGGGAAGTACTTAGGACGTATGTTGATGATAGAGCTCTTGCTGAAGAAGTGGGAGAGCACCCAGATCATCCCTATAAACATACTGATCACCGTAGCCCATGCCACGCCGGCAATGCCCATATCAAAGACGATGATAAAGATGGGGTCGAGGATGATATTGAGCACAGCTCCGATCATCATGGTCACCATCGCCTTTTTGGGGTGTCCCGTAGCTCGCATCACAGCGTTGTACGAAAAGGTGAGGTTGGCAAAGATATTGCCTGGGATCACGATCTTAAGATAATCTCTGGCGTAGCCAATGATCGCGTCCGATGCCCCGAAAGCCCGCAGCATCGGATCCATAAAGAGGTAGGTGATGATAATGATCGATGAGCTCGCAATGAGGCTGATCATCAGTGCATTGCCTAGCATATTTTCGGCCTCGTCCCTGTTTTTCTGTCCGAGCAAGATGGAAATACGCGACGACGCACCTGCACCCACCAGCATGCCGAAGGCTTGAAGTAAGATGAGGATCGGAAAGGTGATGGCGAGACCTGAGATCGCAAGACTGCCCACAAAATGACCGATAAAGATCCTATCGACCACGTTGTATAGCGAGTTGACGATCTGTCCTATGATCGACGGAATAGCGTAGTAGCGCAGCAACGACCCTATAGGGGCGCTCTCCAGTCGCTGCATGGAGAGCGCTTGCGACCGTGCCGGATCACGTGCTTCTCTTGCTCTTCTCGGGTTATTCCCAGCTCTCTTGTCCTTTCTGAACATCTATCGCACTCTAGCCTAGTTTGCTGATTTTCCTAATCTTATGCTCGTCTATGATCTTGATCCTCCTCCCATCGAGGTGCACCACCCCCTCCTCTTGAAATGAGCGAAGGGTGCGTACGGCATTGCTGGTAGTCATATTGCTGAGGTTGGCGAGCTCGTTGCGCGAGAGGTATGCCTTGATGGTCCTGCCATCCTGCTCTGTACCATACTTCTCAAGCAGTAGAAGCAACGACTCCGCCAGCCGACCTCTGGTGTGCTTTTGCGTTAGGGTGATGGTCATCTGATGGGTCTCCACTAGGATCTTCGAGAGATCATGGAGGAAGTAAAGCCCCACTCGAGGGTTGCTCTGGATGATCTCCTCCAAGCTCCGGAGTGGAATGAGACAAACAAGGCTCTCCTCTACAGCTGTAGCTGTCGACGGTATTGGGTTTTCTGCAAAATGAGCATAGTAGCCAAAGAACTCCACCTCCCGAACCAATCGTATGATCTGATCCCGCTCTTCGCTTTGCGTGACCTTGATCTGACCATTTACCAGCACGTAGGCATTCTGAGGGATTGCTCCAGCCTCATAGATCACCTCGCCCTTCTTGTAGATGTAAAAGCTCGACCATATCAATAACTGCTCACGCTCGGCATCGCTCAGTAGCTCCCATAGCGATGGGAGGATGTTCGAAAGATGCGGGTCTCTGCGATATGATGTTTTTGGTTGGGTTCTATCCCTCATATCTAATAATTGCTCTTGCCGTTTTTGTCTCCGCTCCCCAGCGTGAAGTAGTGTATATATCCATACCTTACCTCATAAAAGAAAACCTAATATTACCGACAAATATAACAAAAAAGTAGACTACCACCGCTCTATATGTAATAAACCCCCTGATTTATCTACCCTTTTTATACCACTTTCTTTGCGTATGAGCGGAGGGAGGATTTGTATATCATGGCTCTTGTAGATTGTCATAAAGCCCTCTCGTGTCGCCTCCTTACCCGGTCTAGAGCTCCAATATCCAAGAATAAAGGTCAGTGAAGCGTCGCTTGCATCGGTGCGAGATCTGAAGTAGGTGAGCGGTGACACCTGAACTTAAAAAATCTAAGTTGGGAACTTCGATGCACCTAAGTTCCTAACTTAGATAAACTTTAGTTCCGAACTCGGAAATGTGGAAGTTCGGGTCTCGGATCATGCCGAAGTAGCTTGTCTCTCTTATGTAATTACATATCAGCATTTGGGTAATTTCGGACGCGAAAACCCTCGCTTTGGAATGTTTTACGAAATTAACTACGGTTTTTGTGTGTTCGTTTCTAATATTTCGCTACCTTTGTCCACCGTTTTATTGTTCCGGCTATAGTACAGATAATTGGGAACAGAGTGATATTAGGTGAAATATATATGGCGAACAACAAATCAAAGATAAGCCTCGTTTACGCTATTTTAGTTATAGTCTGTGGTGGAATTATGTATCACGACTATTACGTCCGAGGTGAGTGGAATATGATTTTCTTGCTGACCCTATTGGTTCTCACTGTCGTCTATCTAATTTTAATGTTTAAGAAGGAAAAGAAGAAGACAGGGTACTTCGATGAGACAGAAGAGTAAAGAGCAAGTGATGCTCGTTGTAATCTTTACGGCTCCGAGATAAGTGACAGAAGTTACTTTCTCGGGGTTTGTTTTTTAGTTAAGTTTGTCTCTGATGAGGGTTAGCCCTTATCTCTCGGGTCTTTCCCTAGTATTTTATATTCAAAGTAGTACCGATGATGAAGTCCATAAAGTCTAGTTGGCTGTCCATTTTTGTATCGATCTTAATTGCTGGAACACACGTAGCAACGCCTGGCGTAGTGGCGCAGGAGCGACACTTTACACTCGAGGAGGTGACGCCCGGGAGCGATGCTTTTTACCGACTGCTACCCGAGACCCCTCGCGTGGCAGGTGTGACGCATGAGGGTGTGCTCTTGTGGGGCGATGAGGGTGTGATGCTCCAGGGCATCAAGGGAGAGGCAGTGCCGTATCTATCTCCTTCGGACTTAAAGGCGATCACCTCGGAGGGGGGCGTGGGTGGAGTGGCATTTCGAGACAATGGGCGGCTTGCTATCCAGAGCAGTGGCAACCGGGTGACGGTGGTCGATAGAGTCGCTAAAGAGGTGGTGGCGCGTTATGAGCTGCCTTCGGTCGGCTCCGACTATCGGCTGAGCCCAATGGGCGACTATCTTGTGGTCTTGACCGACTATAAGATCAGGGTGCTTACAAGTGAGGGCGAGAGCATAGAGATAGCAGAAGATGCTTCTCTTGATATTGTTTACGGTCAGCCTGCGCACCGAGAGGAGTTTGGCATCAGCGACGGGGTCTTCTTCTCCCCGAGTGGCGATAAGTTTGCCTTCTATCGCATAGACCAGAGCCAAGTGACTCCGTATCCCATCGTACACGTAGGCGACCCTATTGCCCAGCATGCACCGATCAAGTACCCTATGGCGGGGCAAGCGAGCCAAGCCGTGACGGTGGGCATCTGCGACGTAAGGAGTGGTGAGGTGTACTATCTCAAGAGCGGGCTCCCCACCGATCGTTACTTTACCAATATCGCATGGTCACCCGAGGGCGACTTTATCTATGTGGATGAGGTGTTGCGGTCGCAAAAGGAGACCAACCTTGTGAAGTATGAAGTGGCTACCGGAGCCCCCGTGGCGACACTTGTCACTGAGCGAAATGAGAAGTACATAGAGCCCTCCACTCCTAACGACTTTGTGCCGAGGGGTAAGGGCAATTTCTTGAGAGTCAGTAGGGTGGATGGGTTTAACCACCTCTATCTCTACAGTGCCGAGGGGCGACTGTTGCGTCAGCTGACCAGTGGCTCGTGGGAGATCAAGAGGTACTTGGGCATGGACGTCAATGGGCTCTATGCCTACTTCCTCTCCAATAAAGACCATACCATAGGGCAAGACCTCTATCGCGTAGCTCTGCGCGATGGACAGCTGACTCGCCTCACGGGTGGGGATGGCTGGTACGATGCCTTTCTCTCGGATGGCGCTGAGATGGCGTTTGTGTCTTTTTCTAACAAGGAGACACCCAGTAAGACCTTCCTCTACTCTTTGGGCAAGAAGATCAAGCAGAGACAGCTCTCCGAAGCGAGTGATCCACTGAGCGACTTTGCTCGACCTGTCGTGGAGTTGGGAGAGCTGAGGGCAGCGTCGGGCGATCTACTGCATTACAAGCTTACCCGCCCTGCAGAGCTGGAGCCAGGCAAGCGCTACCCCGTGATCGTCTACGTCTATGGCGGTCCGCACTCGCAGCTGGTGACGGATAGCTGGAGGAGCCTGCAGCTGACTTGGGATACTTATATGGCTGGGGAGGAGGGCTACATTGTCTTCACGCTGGACAACCGAGGTACGAGCAATAGGGGGATGGCATTTGAGAGCGCCACACACCGCCAGCTGGGCAAGGTGGAGATGGAGGATCAGATGGTCGGAGTGGAGTACCTGAAGAGCCTGCCTTACGTCGATGCGGAGCGTATAGGCGTCTATGGCTGGAGCTTCGGTGGCTTTATGGCTACCAATCTTATGCTGAGCCATCCGGAGACCTTCAAAGTGGGTGTGGCTGGAGGTCCGGTGATGAACTGGGCTTACTACGAGATAATGTATGGCGAGAGATACATGGAGACCCCGGCCTCTAACCCAGAGGGCTACCGGGCATCATGCCTGGTGGATCGTGCGGGAGATCTGCAGGGGAGGCTCCTCTTGATACACGGTGCAGTGGACCCAGTGGTGGTGTGGCAGCACTCGCTGATGTTTGTAAAGGCGTCGGTCAAGGCACGTACCTACCCCGACTATATGGTTTACCCTGAGCACGAGCACAATGTGATAGGCAACGATCGTGTGCACTTGCACCACGTGATTACGAGATATTTTAATGACTTTCTTAGATAATAAAAGTCTGATATGAAGACCCTAATTTTAGGAGGTGGCGGGAGAGAGCAGGCGCTGGCTTGGAAGGTAGCTCAGAGCCCGATGGTGGAGGAGGTGTTTTTGGCTCCAGGCAACGGTGGAGCGCAGGAGAAGTGCCATAACGTCTCGCTTGATGGTGAAGACTTCCCGAGTGTGGCTCGATTTGTCAAGGAGGAGCAGGTCGAGCTGGTGATCGTAGGGCCAGAAGCGCCACTTGTGGCTGGACTGGTCGACTATCTACAGTCGGATCCGGAGCTGAGCTCACTCCATATCGTAGGGCCTACGAAGTCCGGAGCAAGGCTGGAGGGGAGTAAGGACTTCGCTAAGGGGTTCATGCAGAGACACGGTATCCCGACAGCGAAGTATGCCACCTTTACCCCCGCAACGCTGGAGGAGGGGAAGCGGTATCTTGCGGAGGAGGTGGAGCCGCCATTCGTGTTGAAAGCAGACGGTCTAGCCGCTGGCAAAGGTGTGGTGATCGTGGAGTCGCTCACCGAAGCTCAGGAGGAGCTAGAGGCGATGCTGGGGGGGAAGTTTGGCGCAGCGGGCAATAGCGTCGTTGTAGAGGAGCACCTCTCTGGTATCGAGTGCTCAGTCTTTGTCCTTACGGATGGGGAGCACTATCAGATACTTCCTACTGCCAAGGACTATAAGCGGATCGGAGAGGGCGACCAGGGGCTCAATACAGGCGGGATGGGAGCCGTGTCGCCCGTGCCCTTTGCTGACGAGACCTTTATGGCGAAGGTGGAGGAGCGGATCATACGACCTACGATCGATGGACTTAGGAAGGAGGAGATTGACTATAAGGGCTTTATCTTCATCGGGCTTATGAGCTGCGATGGCGAGCCCTACGTGATCGAGTACAACTGCCGTATGGGGGATCCAGAGACGGAGGTGGTCTTGCCTCGTGTGGAGAGCGATCTGGTGCTTTCGTTCCTTGCACTGAGAGATAAGGTGCTACACGAGGTCGCTCCGATCGAAGAGGTACCTGAGACCGTCGTGACTGTCGTGGCGGTCTCTGGTGGGTACCCTGGTAGTTATGAGAAAGGTAAGATCATCACAGGGCTAGAGAAGGATCTGGGTGATGAGGTGCTACTATTTCACGCAGGCACGAAGTCGGATGGCGCAGGTGGCGTGGTTACATCTGGAGGAAGGGTGCTAGCCGTATCAGCCAGAGGGGAGAGCATAGAGAATGCGCTCCGGCATGCGTACGACGCGCTCGCTCAGGTGGATTACGACGGCATCTACTATCGCAAGGACATCGGTCAGGACCTGCTAGGGCTGTAACTGGGAAGTGGGTGTGGGTAGGATCATAAGTGGACTACAGGAGCTATGGGGAGGCATGCTGGCATCCCCTTGGATGGCACTTGTCGTCATCCTAGCTGTGCTAATGCTCTTATACAGACAGCAGATCCTCTCTTTTGGTACTCGGTATGGGGGCTGGTGGGATGTGCTGCTCTTTTCGATCGTTTCTGCACCTCTCCTCTTGCTTGGGTGGAGCACCGTGAGCAGTCACATGCTTGGCGTAGCTCTGCTAGCTCTGATGTCGGAGATAGAGGTGGCTCATCAGGGCAAGCAGCGACATCCCACTTACACGTTCAATCTTGGAATTCTCCTCTCCCTACTTACCAAGATCCATCCGGCGTTCATCTGGCTCCTTTTGCCTGGATTACAACTGATGCACCAGCAAGATCGGCTCTCGTGGCGCCATCTCTCGGCACTGCTCTTCGGTTTACTCTCACTTTGGTGGCTGGGAGCGCTTATCTTCGCTTCGCCTGACTTGGAGGCGATCCTGATTTACCTTGAGAGAGGGGTCGAACCGCTATGGCAGGGCGCTCCGCCCTTCATCGAGTATCGGTATTGGATCATTGGGCTGGGTGTGGCTCTGCTATGGGCAAGCGTGGAGCTTAGTATGAGCTATAAGAGCATCACTGTTCGCAATAGGCAGGTGCTGTCGAACCTATTGCTGCTCTCATGGACACTCGGTATCCTCTTTGCCGTTTATCGGCAGTGGATGTTTGGCATAGGCTCCTTCTTTTACCTTGCCATGCAGGCTCAGTTTTTCCTCAAAGGCGGGGGAATTCACCGCAAGAAGAGCCGTGTCGGCTACGTTGTTACACTTCTTTATGCTCTGGCCTTGATGGGACTACAATTGTATGTTGGACTTCCTCATTGAGTACGGTTACATTGGGGTCTTCATTGCAGCCTTCTTAGCTGCGACGGTTCTGCCATTTAGCTCGGAAGTGGTGGTGAGTGGCGTCTTGCTTGCTGGCGCTGAACCGTGGCAGATACTTGTATGGGCGACGATCGGTAACTGGCTAGGCGGAATGAGCTGCTATTGGCTTGGGACGCTGGGCAAACGGGAGTGGATCGTGAAGTACCTTCGTATGGACGAGAGGAAGCTAGACAAATGGACTGCATGGCTCAATGGGAAGGGAGCGTGGATGTCCTTCTGGGTCTTCTTGCCTGGAGTGGGGGACTTCTTTGCGGTCGCCCTCGGACTCCTCCGTGCCAACGTTTGGGCTGTCGCCCTGTTTATGTTGGCAGGTAAGTTCTTGCGTTACTTGGTGTTGCTGGGCGTCTTCGACTGGATCGTCTCTCTCTTCTAGCGGAGTAGGAGATCCGGAGCGGTCCACAGCTCAAGGTCATCTGACACCCAAGCGTCGTGCCCTGCGATGTCGATGATCGCGCGAGCCAAGGTGTCGCTCGCATTGGGGCATGATACAGCTATCAACTCTTCGCCCCCGCTCTGTAAAAACTCCCTCTTGCCCTCAACGCCGATCTCCCATAGGGTCTCGAGCCCATCGCAGGGAAATGAAGGCGCCACCACAGCTACCCTCTTGTAGCCCTCCTTGGGCAATGAACGAAGCACCTCCATTGTGTTGGGAGCTAGCCATTTAGTCGGTCCTAGTCGTGACTGATATGCCTGCTTCGCCTTTATTTCTAGCGCTCTGATGTCGGGGTGCTGTAGCACTGCCTGGGTGGTCTTATGGCACTGAGTTTCATAGTCTTGGTGTGGCAACTCCTTGTAAGGTCGAGCCTGGCTGAGCGGGATCCCGTGGTAAGAAAAGAGGAGAAGTTCGGTCTCCGCCGGCACCTGCTCGACTATCTGCTCCACCCATGCTTGTATGAAGAGCGGATGGTTGTAGTAGGGCACGGCTGTTTTTATCTGATAGTCAAACCCTTTGCCCTTGTATGAAGCTGCTACGTGAGCTACAGCACTCTCGAAGCTACTCATAGCATAGTGCGGGAAGAGTGGTACCACCATTAGCTCCTTGACCCCAAGGCGCTGCGCCTCCTCTAGAGCCTGCTGTGTGCTACCCACGTTGTACCGCATCGCCACCAGCGTAGGGAGGCCGCTCAGCTCCTCCACTCTTTTAGCTAGTTGTTGCGTGTAGAGGTAAAGCGGAGCCCCCTCCTCCTGCCAGATCGAAGCATATAGCTTGGCAGACCGAGGTGCCCTAAAGGGGGCGATGAAACCGTGCACCAGCAGCCCCCTTAGCCATGATGGCACATTGATCACCCTAGGATCGCTTAGGAAGGTCTTCAGGTAGCCCCTCACCTCCCTGACACTGGGCGAGAGCGGAGAGCCGGTATTGATCAGGAGGATCGCTTTATCTCTCCCCATCACTTCCTCCCAAAGTCCGCTGGGATCTCGCCCAACTTGTTTGTATCCCACTTGAGTATCTCCCGCCCCTCGAGACTGTGCTTGGCGAGCCACGCCTCGGCACGATCGACCACCTGCCATAGCGTCTCGGTGGTGTGGTCTCGCACCAACTTGCTCATACACTTCCCCTTAAAGACCCAGCCAATAGCAGTTCGGCTGTCGGAGTAGATGGGCTTGAAGTAGCCCTGACGCTCCATCAGCGCCAGCGCGTGCACTATGGCGAGAAACTCCCCTATGTTGTTGGTGCCCTTGGGGTAGACCTGCGCGCTATGAAAGACCTCATCGCCCGTCTCCACCACTACCCCGCGGTACTCCATCGGACCCGGATTACCCCTGCAGGAAGCGTCGACAGCGATGGCGTCGGGATCCACCATTGCTCTGTCGCTCACGGTTTGACGCTCTACGCCCCCCTCCTTATAGAGACGCACCGCCTCCTCGTAAGAGATGTCCTTAAACGACTTATACCTTGCCCCCTTTACACCAAAGATTTGCTTACGGCACTCCGACCAGGAGTCGTAGACCCCAGGCTTCAGCCCACTCCACACCACGTACCACTTACCTGTATTACTCACGGCTTTTGATGTCGTTTGAAATATAAATCATTGCACGTCCAGCAGCGTGTACCCTTACCTCGCCGCCTAGTGCTTCGTTGAGCGTAGCTTGCCATAAACGATCAAATACCTGACCTTCAAATGGGTACAATACCCCCTCGACACTCATTGGCACTTGCTCCAGAGCGAAAAAGGAGAGCTGCTGACCCCTTATAAGGTCGACCGTTAGCTCACCTGTAAAGGGGACAAAGAGACCATACTGCGAGCTCATCCGCACCTCCGCACCGAGCTCGAAGTGATAGTCCGCTAGCAGGGAAAAATTGCCCAGCATGTGGTCCTCCCGCTTACCGGTGCCCCCTACGATCGAGAGGCGTCGCCACCCTTGCTCGAGAGCGTACCGCACCGACTTTGTCAGGTCATTGGTCTCCTGCTCAGCTACCTGCACCATCGTCAGTCCCAGCTTGGTCAGTAGCTCTTCCTGCACAGAGTCGCCATCACCCACCACGGCATCCGGCATGCGGTCGGTGAGCTCGAGATAACGCTCGAGTGCACCGTCACAGACCACGACATGCTCACTCTGCTCGAGGAGTCTCTGGGTCTCCGCGTCGCCTACCATCTCTCCATGAGCGACGACCACTGCCTGCGGGAGGTAGCGAGAGGATATGTCAAGCCTTTGCCTCATGTTGCTTAGCCTCAAGCCGGTACCACCGTACGGCGCCCATCACAGAGATAGCAGTGTAGACAATAAAGAGTGCTCCAGTGATGTCGAAGCCCTGCACGAAGTAGAGCACGCTGTAGATGACATTGGAGATAAACCAGCAATACCACACCTCAACATACGCCTTCGCCAGAAGCCACATGCCTACAAAGCTCACCGAGGTAGCCACTGCGTCGAAGAGTGGAAAGGGGCTCCCCATCACAGACTTGTAGAGCAGTGTGAGCCCACTTACGAGCAAGGCGGTAGCGAGAAGCGCTATCGCCAGCTCCCTTCGTGGTATACGCGTGATCTGGGGCTCCCCTGTCTCCTCCTTGCCCCGGCGTCGATGCCATGCGATCCAGCCGAGTACAGAGGCGATGACATAGTAGATATTAACCAGCACATTGCCATACACCTGGCTCTGCCATGATATATAGATATAGAAAAAGGGCAGTACCGTGCCCACAGGCCAGAGCCACATGCTCGCGCGCATCTCAAGCCAAAGATACAGTATACCGATCGTCGCTGCCACGATCTCTATGATTTGCATTGTCTCCATTAGATGAATTTTCGATAAATAATGCGACTCCTCTCTCGTTCGAACCCTACAAAGATAAGGAAAATGAAGTGACCCAAGGGAGCCGATGCTCCGTATTTGTATAAATCAAGTTAGCAACTTGTATACTCCGCACACCGGAGTATCGGGCGAATGAAGTTGGGAACTTAAAAAATCTAAGTTGGGAACTTAGGTGCATCGAAGTTGGGAACTTAGACAACTCGAAGTTCGGAACTAAAATGGACCGAGGTTCCGATCTTCGACTCCACCGCAGGTGGATGTCGCACACCACTTCGATGGTTGTGGTGGGTGACAGACGTCGAAATGTTAATTACTCTGGGTTCTTTTTGTTGTGTGGCTTTTCTTGCGTCAAATGGTTACCTTTGTTGATGTAGGTGCCACTTTTGTGCACTTGCTAATTGTCTGTACTGCCCGCTGATGTCGCTGCAAAGCTGAGGTGTGGCAGTGCTTAATGTGAGAGAAAATTTGTTTTTAAGATAATCCGATTTTATGAGTAAGGTCGATGTATTGCTGGGGCTCCAATGGGGAGACGAAGGTAAGGGAAAGGTAGTAGACGTATTGACACCCAAGTACGATGTGGTGGCACGCTTCCAGGGTGGTCCTAATGCGGGTCATACTCTGGAGTTTGACGGTAAGAAGTTTGTACTCCGCTCGATACCATCCGGAGTATTCCAGGGTGGCAAGACCAACATAATCGGCAATGGTGTTGTGCTGGATCCGCTACTCTTTCGAGAGGAGGCTGAGGCACTAGAGGAGAGTGGGCTCAACCTCAAGGAGCGACTATTGATTTCGCACAAGGCACACCTGATACTCCCGACCCACCGCCTGCTAGATGCGGCCAATGAAGCCAGCAAGGCGGGCACTAAGATTGGCACCACCGGCAAGGGCATAGGACCGACCTACACAGATAAGATAAGCCGAAATGGACTAAGGGTAGGCGATACCCTGATGCCCGACTTTAAGGAGAAGTACGAGTCGCACAAGAAGCGCCACATGGCGATGCTCGCTGCACTCGACTATGATGGGCACACAGAGACGGAGGACTTCAAGCAGCTAGAGCGTGACTGGCTGGACGCTGTGGAGTATCTGAAGCTCTACGAGATGGTGGATGGGGAGTTTTATATCAACGGAATGATAGAGAAGGGCAAGACGATCCTTGCCGAGGGTGCACAGGGGAGTCTCCTCGATGTGGACTACGGCTCATACCCTTTTGTCACCTCGTCCAATACGATTGCGTCAGGTGCCTGCGTAGGGCTCGGCGTTGCACCGAGTAGAGTGGGGCGTGTATTTGGCATCATGAAAGCCTACTGCACACGTGTGGGTGAGGGTCCATTCCCCACCGAGCTACACGACGAGGTGGGCGATGAGATGTGCGAGAGAGGCAGGGAGTTTGGCTCAGTGACAGGGCGTAAGCGTCGCTGTGGCTGGCTCGACCTCGTGGCACTCAAGTACACCACGATGCTGAGTGGCGTCACCGACCTCTTCATGATGAAGGGCGATGTGCTAGACACCTTCGACGAGATCAAGGTCTGCACCTCCTACAAGATCAATGGCGAGCAGACGGAGCACTTCCCATACTCCATAGAGCACGATATAGAGCCTATATATCATACGCTACCCGGATGGAAGAGCGACCTCTCAGGTATCCGGAGTGAGGAGGACTTCCCAGCTAACTTCTCAGCATACATCAAGTATATTGAGGAGTTTTTGGGTATTCCTGTAAGTATCGTCTCCGTAGGCCCGGACCGCGATCAGACGATCTTAAGAAATGATTTATAATAAGTTAGAGATATGGATCCCTATTTTTTCTACATCCTAATGTTCGTCGTGATGGGCGTGGGAGTACTTGTGCAGATGAACTTGAAGCATAAGTTTAAGAAGTACTCCAACATACGTCTGGCTAGTAGACTGACCGGGAGAGACGTGGCGATGAAGATGCTCGCAGAAAATGGGATCACCGATGTGCAGGTGATCTCTACTAATGGGCAGCTGACCGATCACTACAACCCACTTGATAAGACCATTAACCTCAGTGAGGGGGTCTATGACTCCGACAGTGTGATGGCAGCCGCTGTCGCTGCCCATGAGACGGGGCATGCGATCCAGCATGCACTGGGGTATGCACCACTGCGGATGCGCTCCGCACTCGTGCCAGTGGTCTCCTTTGCCTCAAACATCATCGGTATCGTACTCCTGATAGGTATCTTGACGGTGGAGATCTTTCCCCAGCTCCTAGCGATTGGCATTGGGCTCTTCGCCCTCACGACCCTCTTTAGCTTCATCACGCTACCTGTGGAGGTCGATGCGAGCAAGAGGGCACTGACGTGGCTCCAGAGGTCTAATGTCACCACCTATGAGCAGCAACCCTTGGCGGCATCAGCCCTAAGATCTGCAGCCTATACCTACTTCGTCGCTGCGATAGGCTCGCTCGTCACGCTGCTCTACTATGTCTCGATCTTCTCGAGAAGGTAAATGTGACGATTGTGCAAGAATAGTGGTGATTCTTTTTGTGAATCTTCAAATTTACCGTACATTTGTACACAAAGTGAATCATACATGTAGGCATTGCTCTATAGCAGACGCCACACAGGACAGATATAAAGTAAAATAGATAAGGTAGCACTGAATTTATGACAGAGAAAAAAACACAAAGAGCGAACCTTGAGCAGCACAAGGTACTCTACTTCCTCATGGGAGCGGTAGTAGCGCTGGCTGGTCTCCTAGTTGCATTTGAGTGGGGAGAGAGAGACGTGGCTAAGGCAGAGATAGAGCAAACCTACGTCATAGAGGAGATAGAGGATATCCAGATAACACCTCCAGAGGAGACCCCTCCCCCTCCCGAGCCCGAGCCAGTAGAGGAGGTCGTGGTAGACGTCCTGCAGGTTGTTGAGGACGACGTAGAGGTGGCAGACGTGACCATCGCAAGTGTGGACGATGCTGCTGATAAGGTAGCACGTGACTTTACCCCTCCCGCACCCACTCAGGTAGCACGTAAGGAGGAAGTTGCAGATGACCACATTTTTGAGTTCCTAGAGGAGGAGCCAGAGTTCCCAGGCGGTGTAGGTGCACTTATGAAGTGGCTCAGTGACCACATCAACTATCCACCCATCGCAGCTGAGAACAACGTACAGGGTCGTGTGCTTGTATCCTTTGTGGTTGAGCGTGATGGCTCAGTATCTGACGTGAAGGTGGTTCGTGGTGTTGATCCCAACCTCGACAAAGAGGCAGTGCGCGTAGTGAAGCTGCTACCTAAGTGGAAGCCTGGTATGCAGACCGGTAAGCCAGTGCGCTATCGCTACAACTTGCCAGTGACTTTCCGCTTGAGATAAGCATTCTCGCTCATACAGAGCTATAAATAGAAAAGGAGGTACCCACCAGTGTCATTGATGGGTACCTCCTTTGTTTTTGAAGGAACTTCCTTCTTCGTTCCTAGCCTACACTTATTGATCGGCAATCACTTAAAGGGGTATCTCAGTAAGAAGTAGAGATGGCTCAATAGGGTGGGCAGGATGCCATAGTGCCGCTTCATGATCTCAAAGCGCTCCTTCAGCGATACCCAGCGGTTTTGAGTTGTCAGCCCCTCATGCAGATAGTCGGTGAGTACGAGTTGCGTATTGTGCGTGGTGCAGCCAGGTTGCTCAAGGATCTTGAGGCACCAGTCGTAGTCTGCCGAGAAGCGGTAGCTTTCGTCGTACAGTGGCGCTCTGCTTCGTAGGGCATAGAATGACTGATGGCAGACCAACATCCCTTTGCGGAAGCTACTTGCCGTGAGCTTCTTTGGTGCTCTTAGCTCTCTCCTCTTGATAAACTGCCCCTCGTGATCCACGAGGTTCGTCTCACCGTAGATGACCGTTGGGTAAGAATTGGGAGAAATAGCCCCTAGCGCCTTCGATAGTGTCTCCGGACTGTGGAAGGTATCCCCCGCATTCATGAAGCAAAGATAATCCATTGTGGCCATCCGTAGGCCCTTATTCATCGCATCGTAGATACCATGGTCAGGCTCAGAGATATATCTAGTGACGATGCCGGCTTGGTGCGCCTCCTCTATGATCTGGAGTGAACCGTCTGTCGATCCGCCATCCACGACGATGTACTCCACCTCTGGGTAGGTCTGCGATGAAACGCTAGCAATGGTGCGCCTTAGCTGCTCCTTACAGTTAAAACAGATAGTTATGATGCTAATGCTGTATGGACTTTGCATGAGTCTGAATAAAGTAGTAACTTTGCCATTCAAAGGTTGGGCCCTATAGTTCAACGGATAGAACAAAAGTTTCCTAAACTTTAGATGTGGGTTCGATTCCCGCTGGGGCTACTTCTGATAGATGACCACTTGGAGCACTACTAGTGCGCTGAGTGGTCTCTTCGTATTTACCTCTTGCCAACATTTCTCTTCACCCTCTCAATCCCCAGTTTCCACTGCCTTCCCTCTTGTATACCGTCGTCTCCCCTTGTCTCCCCGTGAGTCCTCCCTTGTACCCCTTGTCGCGCTTGTATGCCTATTATAGTATTCTCCCCTCTTGTGTTATGTACTTTGCCACTGCCCCCCTCTAGGATTCCTGCTCCCATCTTGCGCCTTTTTGCTTCCTATCCCTCTGTGCACAAAGATACTACAAACTCCTATAGCTACCTTGAAGCAGCTTCACTTCTCCTACTAGCTCTCCCCAGTCTCTATCCTCTCTCACTCCTCCCTCTCACTGCTATAGCCATATATTCCTATAGCCATATATTCCGTCTACCCATCACATCTCGATCTCCTTGCACCACTGTCATGGCTCTTGACTCGTAGTGCCTTAGAATGTGCACTGTCACAGCAGATTATACTGATTAAAGAGATTGTTTCTTATGATTGTCCGGATTGCCTGCTCTATGAGTACATTGTACAATGATGATAAACAAGGGCTACGTAAGAATGACTTACGTAGCCCTTGATATTTAGAGTCTTATAGATCCCCCTCAGCTATCAGTCGTTGGCACCACCGATGGCAGAGTAGAAGATCTTAAGTGCATCTGCTTCTCTGAGTCGTTGCTTTACATCTGTTACAATACCCATTCTTGTATCCTTGTCGATCTTGAGGATTGTAGTCATGTAAGGCTGGTCTGCCTCGGACATGGCTGCTTTCTCCTGTGCGATGTAGTCAAAGATATCATTGGGTGTTGCAAACTTGTCGTTGAGCTGGATAGCAGGCTCTGTTCCATACTGCTCTTGGAACATAAGGAGCGGCTGCCCCATGTAGATGTAAGTAGCAAGCGACTTCTTTTCAAGCGTAGTCAGCTCAGTAGCCTTTGGGAGGCGTACCTGAACCTTCATGGTAACTTCGCGAATGGAGGTGACCATCATGATGAAGAAGAGGAAAGCAAATATCAAGTCAGGTAGTGACATGGTATTTAGCTCGGGCACCTCTTTTTCACCCCCTTTAGAAAATCGTCCCATACTTTTTGTTCTGCTCTATTAAGTGTTTTGCTACTTCGTGCCGTATTCACGTGGGTTAGCCTCTGATATCTTCTGCGGATAGAGCTTTACAAGCACCTCTTGTTGCTCTATGTCCAGATCTTCGAAGCCCTTGCCCCAGAATCGGCGTCCAGCGTCATCTCTCAGTTCTACATAAGCTCTTGTGAGCTCATTCTGTACAGCTATATAGTCTTCATACTTTGTGTCGACGTTATTGGTCAGCGAGATCACGTGGTTCTTCGTCACCCACTGTGTACCGATAAGGTCGAAGGTCTCCTGTGTACGTACCGGTAAGCTCTCTTTGTCCTGTTCGTTTAGGACAAACTCCTTGACCTTGTAGCGTAGTCCGTCGAGAGACACCTCTTCGCCATTGGCGAGGATCTGACCCCGGTTGTTGACCATGACACGAAGCATGTTTCGTCTATTTACATCAATGGCAACGTCCTCTTGATCGGGCGGTACAGCCGGGGGTAGCTGCCTTGAGATACCCTTATCTGTACCCATTGATGTGGTAAGAAGGAAGAACAGTAGCATGATGAAGGAGATATCGGCCGTCGATGAGCCATTGATGGCAGGCACCTTCTTTTTCTTCTTAGCCATATAAAAACCTTTCTCTTAAATGATCCGTTACTACTGTCTCTTACTTTCTTCCTTTAATAGATGAGTAGATGGCTCCCCATATCATAGCTACGATTGTTAGCCCTAGCATGATATAGATGGAGAGAATCCACATATCAGAGAACTTGAGATAATGGTCTGTGTTGTATTGTACAAAGTCGCCACTGAACCTTAGGGGCTGTGTCCCGCCTAAAGCGTAAGTAGTACCTAGCATAGCTGCTAGTGCCACGATGACGAGTAGTGCTCCAAGGGCTCCCTTGGGGTTAGTGCGTAGTTTCTGGGCAAATGTCCAGATGGCAAAGCCCACCATTACTGCGATTGCTAGTATCAAGATGCCATAGCATAAGTAGAGTAGTACGTCTGTGTACCTTGGCTCTGGCTTGGCAGCACTGGGGTCGATGTATCCTCCGAATAGGAAGAGCCCAAAGACCGCCACTGTGACAATGGCAATGATCAGCAGTACTGAGCTGGATGTTTTCCTGATCTTAGTTACTGCCATAATGATTACTTACCAAACTTTACTTGATGTTCTACTACGTAGTCGATGAGAGTGATAGAAGCGTCTTCCATCTTATTGAGAATGCCCTCATACTTAGCGAGGATGTAGTTGTAGAAGACCTGTAGGATCATAGCTACTACAAGACCGAAGATCGTAGTGATAAGAGCGATCTTCATACCTCCAGCTACTACCGTTGGGCTGATGTCACCTACTTGCTCGATGGTATCGAACGCCTTAACCATACCGATAACGGTTCCTAAGAATCCTAGTGATGGTGCAATAGCGATGAAGAGAGTGATCCAAGACATGTTCTTCTCAAGTAGACCTGCCTGTACACCACCGTAAGCAGTGATTGAGCGCTCTACTACATCAAGACCCTGGTCGATACGGCTAAGTGCCTGAGCTGCGATAGATGCAACTGGACCACGAGTGTCAGCTGCGTATGCCTGTGCACCAGCGATGTCGTTTTGCATAAGTCTCTCTCTGATACCCTCAAGGAACTTTGCGTTGTTAACGTCAGAAAGGTTGAGGTAGATGATTCTCTCAAGACAGAATGCTAGACCAAGGATAAGTACGATAGCGATCGCGGACATGAACTCAGGTCCACCCTCGATAAACTTAGTCTTCAGCTGTTGGTGGAAGCCACCAGTCTCTGCAGTCATGGGTACTGTGGCTTCTTCTTCGTTTGCAACAGCAGTTGTCTCCGGAGCAGCTACCTCGGTTGTCTCTTCTGCGGGTGCAGCTTCCTCCTGTGCAAATACTGCATTACCGAAGCCTAACGATAGGAGGCCGACTAATGCGATGCTTGCTAAAAATCTTTTCATGGTAAGTCTTTTTTGAAGATTAGTGATAAAACTTTTATTGTTTATTGTTCTTATACATCTTTAGAGCCGAAGCTCTACTACTTCTCTGATTGGTGCAGGCACGCTTGCCATAACCTCACAAATTTGTTGCGGAGAGAGCGGGATTCGAACCCGCGATGCGCTTTTGGCGCATACACGCTTTCCAGGCGTGCCTCTTCAGCCACTCGAGCATCTCTCCGTATGCTCCTCCCTGTCTCCTACCCCCGTAGCCAAATTGGCAATGCCTGGCTATGATCTCTGTGCCCATAGGGCTCTTTCGCATTGACCGCTATCAGCGAAAGTTTAATCTCCCACAAATCTAATTTATTTCTTTGTATTCAACCACTTTTCAGACTGTTTTTTACCTTTTGCCTGTTTCTGTACTCCGATCTTAGGAAATAGAGTACATCTGTAAAGTGTTGAGGTATACCTCTTTTGCCACCTCCTCGACTGGTCTTTCGTATACTTCAGCCAATTTCTCTAAAATGTGTATCAGCCGTGCCGGTTCGTTGCGCTTGCCCCTATGGGGAGTAGGAGAGAGGTAGGGGCTGTCGGTCTCGACTAGGAGCCTATTTAGTGGGAGGACCCCCTTTAGTACGGTCGCGAGATCGCTATTCTTAAAAGTCACTACTCCGTTGATCCCTACAGAGAAGTGCTCTAGTTCAAGTATCTTCTCCAGCTCCTCTCTGCTGCCTGTGAAGGAGTGAAAAACACCTCTCAGACCTTTCTCTCCCACCTCCCGGATGGCAACTATGGTGTCCTCCACTGCATCTCGGGTGTGCAGGCTCACAGGTAGTCCGCGCTCCCTTGCCCAGGTCAGCTGTGCCCGCAACACCTCATTTTGCTCTACTTTCTGCTCGGTGCTCCAGTAGTAGTCGAGCCCGATCTCGCCTATGCCCACAAAGCGCTCTGGCTCTGACATGAGCCTACCATAGATCCATTCCAGCTGCCGTTTGTAGTCGGTCTTGAGATTGGTGGGGTGCAGACCTATCATCGGTAGTAGGATCTCGGGGTGCTCCTCTACTGCCTTCATGATCTCTGGGTAGGACTCCTCGTCCACGTTGCAGAGCAGGATCTTAACGACTCCGGCACGCTCTGCCCGCTCAATCACCTCTGGCAGGTCATCGGCATAGGACTCCCCATAGACATGGGCGTGGCTGTCGATGATAGGCAGCTTCATGCTCTATTACTTGCTACGCCCTACTAGGTGATCAAAGAGGTCCAGCAATGGAGCAGTCGCCTCCTTAGGTGCAACGAGGTTGCCCAGGGCTTTTCTCGCCTCGTTGGTCAAGCGCTCGATCTCTCGGAGTGCGCGCTCGTCGGTCATGCTGTCCTGGTAGAGTTGGGTCACCAGCTCTATCTTCTCACAGTCGTCCTCCAGAGCTAGGGCAGACTCTATCTCCTCTCCTAGCTTGCTGTAAGCTACGAGCAGGAGCCATGTCTTCTTCTGCTCTAGGATGTCTCCACCACGCTGCTTGCCAAAGTCCTCCTTGCCAAAGACATCGAGGTAATCATCTTGTATCTGAAACGCCAGTCCCACGAGTTCTGTCGCCTTTCTCAGCTGCTCGAGATCGCTCTCTGGTGCGCCGCCCGCGATTGCGCCCATCACCACTGCTCCCTGAAAGAGGTAGGCGGTCTTTAGCCGAATCATACTCAAGTACTGCTCGAGCTTCATCTCAGCTAGCGGAGTAGACTCAAAGTCAATGTCATGCTGCTGACCCTCGCAGATCCCGAGTGCCATCTTATTGAATATCGGTAAGATACGCTTCAGAAGTTCGCTTGGGAGCTCCTCCAGCTCGCGGTACGCCTCTATCATCATCGCGTCTCCCGAGAGGATGGCGGTATTGGTGCCCCACTTCTTGTATACTGAGGGGTATCCTCGCCTCGTCGGCGCATCGTCCATCACGTCGTCGTGTAGGAGGGTAAAGTTGTGAAAGAGCTCCACTGCCCTCATGATCGGAGCTATCTGCTCTAGCTCTCCCTCCGGCTTGTAGATGCGATAGGCTAGGAGAGAAAAGAGTGGCCGCACTCCCTTCCCGCCTAGGTCCATCGTGTATTGTATGGGCTCGTAGAGTCCTTTTGGTTCTTGGTCTCCTAGGCGTATCTCGCCCAGTACCTCCTTAACCTGCTGTTGGTGTCTATACATCAGTGTGCTTTTGCCTTTATACTATTGTGTATCAGGTAGTAGATGATCAGCAGATACATCACCACTGTCAGGGCGTAGCTCCATGGGTTCGCGATCCATGTGTTCATGTACCAGTCTACGCCGATCAGCTTAAGTATCGCACTCACCACGCCCATGAGCGCACCGCCTGCGATGAAGCCCGATGCGAGCAGGGTGCCTTGGTCTTTACGTGCTTTGTTGAGCGCCTGATCTTTGCTACGTGTGCTCACATAGTGGCTGATGAAGCCACCCACGATGAGCGGTAGGTTGAGCTCAAGTGGGATAAACATACCCAGAGCAAAGGGCAGAGCAGGGATCTTAAGCAGAGTTAAGATGAGTGCCAGCACTGCACCGATACCATAGAGGAGCCACTTAGCCCCGGCTCCCGTCATGAGCGGCTCTATGAGTGCAGCCATGGCGTTTGCCTGAGGTGCGTTGAGGGCTTGCTCGCCTGTAAAGCCGTAAGTCTTATTGAGGACGAGGATCACGCCACACACTGTCGCTGCTGATACCAGGGTGCCCAAAAACTTCCAACTCTGCTGCGACTTAGGCGTAGAGCCCAGCCAGTAGCCAATCTTAAGGTCGGTGATGAAGCCCCCTGCCATTGATAGCGCGGTACAGACCACTACACCAATGATCAAGGCCGACACCATGCCTGAGGTACCACTCATGCCGCTTGCCACCAGCACCACGCTAGCTACGATCAGCGTCATGAGGGTCATGCCAGAGACGGGGTTGGAGCCCACGATAGCTATAGCATTGGCTGCCACGGTGGTAAAGAGGAAGGCAATCAGCGCTACTAGCACTAGACCGACCACTGCCCATAGGAGATTTTGCTGTACGACACCGAAGTAAAAGAAAACCCCAGTGGAGATCAGAGCAAGCAAGATGCCCCACACCACAAACTTCATGCTCAGGTCTCTCTCCTGGCGAGGGCTCTGGTCTTGATCGGCGCTACCGTCTTTCTTCTTAAGCTCCTTGCCTGCCAGCGACACAGCGGAGGCTATGATCTTGCGGCTCTTGATGATACTGATCAGCCCTGCCATAGCGATGCCACCGATACCGATATTCCTACCATAGTTGAGGAAGATCTCCTCGGCAGACATCTGCCCTACGGGGATCAAGATATTAGGATCACCAAAAGCGATGACATCTCCGCCCCAGATCAGGCTCATCAGCGGTACGATGAGCCACCACACGAGCACCGAGCCGGCACAGATGATGATGGCGTACTTCAGCCCGATGATGTACCCGAGCCCGAGCACTGCCGCACCGGTATTGATCTTAAAGACGAGCTTCGTCTTATCAGCCAGGGCTTGACCAAAGGAGAGCACCTTTAGGTTAAATACTTCCTGCCACCCACCCAAGGTAGCGACGATAAAGTCATACAGACCTCCGATAAGCCCTGAGACGAGTAGGGGCTTAGCCTGAGAGCCGCCCTTCTCGCTACTCAGTAGCACCTGCGTGGTTGCGGTTGCCTCGGGAAATGGGAACTCCCCGTGCATGTCCTTGACGAAGTACTTGCGAAAGGGAATCAACATCAGTATGCCTAGGATACCACCCAGTAGCGAGCTGATGAAGATCTGCATGAAGTTGACCGTCATCTCGGGGTACTTCTCCTGCAGGATAAAGATCGCTGGCACCGTAAAGATGGCACCTGCTACGACCACGCCGCTCGATGCGCCGATGCTCTGTATCATTACGTTTTCGAGGAGGGCTCCCTTGCGCTTGGTGGCAGTGGTGAGCCCAGCTGCGATGATCGCTATAGGTATGGCAGCCTCAAAGACCTGCCCCACCTTTAGTCCCAAATAAGCCGTAGCGGCACTAAAGATGACAGCCATTATCAGTCCCCAGCCTACACTATAGGCTGTGATTTCCTTGGGGCTCTGGTTGGTCACCACTGGGGTGTACTCCTCACCTGGCTTTAGGGGGCGGTAGGCATTTTCTGGCAGTTCGCCCTTGCGTGTGCTTGTGTCAGTTGTCTCGTTCATGGCACCTTGATAAGTTATTGTAATGCTTAGGATCTATATGCTTTGTTACTCTTTTCACTTTGCTATGCCCAGCGTCTCCATGGCTAGGCGCGCCTCCTCTTTGTTGCCGGTCTGCTTGCCCTCTACGTCAGATAGCTTCACGCAGTGATGCCAGGGCTGTTTCTTCGAGATCTTGCACTGTACCAGCTTCATCACGATGTTTCGTGGGATCACTCCGTTACCTACATCATTGGTGAGGTTAGTACCGATGCCAAAGGTTGCCGGTATCTTACCCTCGCAGTAGTTGAGTATCTCCATGGCTCTTGGGATGTCGAGGCTATCCGAAAATACGATGTACTTGAGCTTCGGATTGATACGAAGCTCCTCGTAGCGTGCGATCACCTGATCTACAAAGCGATAGGGGTCGCCGCTGTCGTGGCGTACAGAGGTGAAGAGCGACGCGTGCTTCTTGCTGAAGTTTTGGAGGAATACCTTGGTGGTAAAGGTGTCCGTGAGTACGGTGCCCAGATCCCCGTCGTAGACATTGACCCAGTCTTCCATCGCCATGTAATTTGCCATCTTATAGCCGTATGTGGCGCCATGAAACTGTACCCACTCATGTGGGTGAGTGCCAGCGACACGCAGGTTGTGCTTCATGGCGAGGTGTACGTTGCTCGTGCCGAAGAGCGCCGTGGGGGCGTGCTCCTTTAGGAGCTGAGTCACCAGATCCTCCACATCGTAGCTGTAGCGACGGCGCATGCCGAAGAGCGACACCTTCAGCCCCTCCTGCTCCATAAGCTTTGCCTTCTCTATAGTCACCTTGCGCACATGGTCTAGGTCAGGCTCCTGCCCTAGCACCTTGTAATACAGCTCTGAGACAGTAGCGAGGATCGGTGTCTCCCAAAAGGTGATGCGATACAGCAATCCCTCTGCCGTGATATGAAGCCGACCATCGCTATCCTGGCTCACCGTCACCTCACGCGGGTCATAGCGATACCCCTTCAGTAGGTCGATGTAAGCAGGTGGCAAGTAGGGGCACTCACGAGTTAGAAACTCTGCCTCCTCCTCTGTCAGTGCTAGATCGCTCATGCACTCTATCTGATGGCGTACCAAGTCGGCAAAGCCCTCGGGATAGCGTGTGCCGTCTCTGTCGATAAAAGAGAAGCGCCCGTATGCTCTAGGGTAGAGCTTAGTGTAGGCATAACTAGTGGTAAACTTATAGAGGTCTGTATCAAGCAGACTCCCCATGATGGCGTCTTGTATCATTATGTTTTATAGGTGTCACTCAGCGAGTTGTCTCTCGTAGACCCTCGCCCTGCGACTGGTTGGGTATGCAAATGTTGCTCATCGTCCCTCCGCAATTAAGCAAAAGTAACAAGAATATGCGGTAACCCCAAAGACAGCTCCCCGATGTGTACACCATGGCACCCAGACCTGCCAGCAGCCCCCTCCTCAATTTCCCGCATGTGCCACTCGTAGCCGGATCGACACCCCTCTCAAAGCGTAGTGAAAAGAGAGATCCGTACTTCCGTCCATCGGAGTTCCGAACCTAGGGAAATTTTAGATGGGAACGTCGATTTGTCTAAGTTCCC
>JAUNLH010000007.1 GCA_030532365.1 Porphyromonas sp. | reverse complement strand
TTTTTCCTACTTCCACATTTTCCACAGCCTTCTTCTTATTATTGATTTGATGAAGTAGAGGAACCAGAAAAAAGGCCATACACTTCAGCTGCTTTTGATCCCTATAAGAGTAATAAGAATAAGCCTGTGGATATTGTGGAAAAGTGCACTTCTCGCCAATCTTTAATCGTTATCCACACTAACTCCACATGATCCTAACATTATATTCACATCATCATTACTCGATGGATAAAGGGAACTCACCTATTTTGTGAAACTAGCTAAAACACTGCTGTTAGTAATAGTGGATGTGAATAGAGTGTTTGAAAGTTCTTAATATGTTTTACTCCCAATCCTTGCTAGTCTCAAATAAATTGTAGGTAAAAAGAGCTGTAAAAAAGATCAGAGATACCACACATTCTGGAGAAAGTTATTAAGAAGTTTTCAACATCATTTCAACATCCTAATAAAATAAACCACTCTGAGCCTACGCCCAGAGTGGTTTACAAATTATTGAGTGTGATCTGTGGAATATTCTTACTTCATACCTGACCACCACATCTTGGTGCCTATTTCATCAGGACCACCGAGCTTGCTTACGCCATCGTTGTAAGACTCGGGTACATTGTTGCGCAGTGAGCTAGGATACTTGAGCCTCTGAGGGAAGAACTCCCACCTAGTCTCCATGTAATTGCTCTTGGTAAGGACGTCATAGCCTTCTATGGTCTTCTCTACTACAGGGTTTTCGAAGAATGGTAGGCCCAACCTACGGTGGTCACTCCAAGTTTCAAGCGGTAACCAGGGTACTTGAGCTATGAACTTCTGAGTGATGATCTTATTGAGATGGTCGTTATTAACTGCACCACCCTTGTAGATGCTATTGGTAGGATACTTATAGTTAACGGTCTTAATTGTATTTGTAGGACCATCGAGGTATCTCATCTCTACCGTGGCAGGTGCCTCAGTTGTGTGATCCCAGCTTACAGAAGTACCCACTCTATTGTATGAAGTACTTGCCAAATAAGTGGTTAGGTGCTTAGAGATAGCACGATCTGGGAGTTGCTCGTCCCAGTAAGCAAAACTCTCCTTGATGCCCTGCTCATACGCACTCTTGCCATCCATAGGTACGCTCCAGCCACGTACGGCAGCCTCAGCAAT
This sequence comes from Porphyromonas sp., assembly GCA_030532365.1. GTDB lineage: Bacteria > Bacteroidota > Bacteroidia > Bacteroidales > Porphyromonadaceae > Porphyromonas_A. The sequence continues at coordinate 54,812 of JAUNLH010000007.1, read as the reverse complement.
CAGGAAGTAACTCTCCCAAGAAGCGAAGAAGACACGCTTCATAGAGTTATTTCTGATGTTATTGATAAGTCGTGGAGTATTGCCATACCAGCTCCATACCTGATTGTATGAGCTCATCTCGCCCCAGTTACCTGTCGTAGGAGCGTTCCATGCAAATGCGGAGTTGATGACAGCAAGTGTATCCACCTCCTTAGTTTTATCCTTTTTATTTGCCTCTACTGAAGCAGGATCTAGGAGTACTCTCAGTGTAGACTTAACAGCATCGCCACCATAGGAGCAGAAGAGTGGGTTGTTGATGTCACCGGGGATGTTATAGATTCTGTATGCTCTTGGATCCATGATGTGGTTGAGACCATCATTCCAATAGCCGGCTGATGGGTCGTTGGTCATGATACTGAAGTGCTCAGGCCATCTGACACCTAGCCAGTCTGGATCGTTAAACTTCAGCTCTATAAGATCCTTTGTCTTGCCCTCATTGAGTGCGTTGACTGCATCTTTAGCATAATCACCTATCTGCTCTTCAGAGGTTACACCACCAAGACCAGTGTATAGGTTATTGAGCGTAGAGGAGAGGTACTGCATATTCCAAGTACGTGACATTACACCTGAGAGGGCATCCCACCCTGGTCTCTCCTGAACTGCAAAGTTATCTGTAAGATCAGAGATATAGTCTCCGGACTTGACTGCGTCTTCAAACTCCCTCTTTGCCAGTGCTGGATCTGCCTCTGAGAGACGCATAGAGAGGCGCATACGCATCGAATTGCCATACTTTTTCCACTTAGTAAAGTCGTAAGCATAGGCTGGATCTTGCTTCTTGGCACTCTCATTGATGACAGCTCCGTCAAAGCCATTGACAGCCTCTCTAAGCTCTGTGAGTAGGTACTGATAGATCTCCTCTACAGTATTGAAGGTTACCTTTTCACCTTGGAAGCCATTGATAGGCATAGAGCCAAAGTTGTCGGTAAACTCACTCATGAGGTATACCCTCCAGATACGAGCCACCTGGTAGAGGTTGTTGCTGAAGGAGAGGGTCATATCATTTTCCTGCTGCTCTTCGTAGAGATTGATTGCAGCATTGATATTTGTAAGCCAGGTAGTTACGTATCTAAAATAGTCACCTGACCAGCCGTCATCGGCGTAGTTCTGAGAAAGTGTGCCTAGGCGATCCATGTGACCGGAGTCCTTCCAATAGAGCACAAATGCTCGCTCTGCAATGTGAGGATCCATCTGAGCACCAATGATGGCGTTGTTGATGAAGTACTCTACCTTTACCTGAGAGGAGTTTGCCTCAAAGGGATTGCGGTTGATCTCCTCAAAGTCACTGCATGATGAGAAGATCCCACCCGCAATGATCAATGCCAAAAGTATCTGATATATCTTTTTCATTTGATTTTATTCTTTATGCCTTAGAAGTTGATAGAGAAGTTGATGTAGTACGACCTTGTGGTGGGTGGTGCAAGTGCCTCAAGACCTACCGCATTGGTACCTGTAGCAAATACAGACTCCGGATCGACTCCATTAAGGTAGCTCTTGATCATCCATAGGTTATTGGCTGAGAAGCCGACCTTTGCACCCTGTACTGCACTGCCTTCTAGCCACTTTTGTGGTAGGTTGTAATTGACAGATAGGTGGCGCAGACGGATGTTGGTAGCATCGAAGAGGTTGTCCTCAGTGATACCTACGTTGCCACTTCCTCTTGCCTCTAACTTGGTCCAGAAGTCTTGTGGATCAGTCTTTACATCATTAGGTACATACTTACCATCCACCTCGCGGACACCGTCGTAGGTAATATCTTCTCTCACACCATTAGGTGCTGTGAGCGATGAACGTCCGTTGAGCTTGAGCATCCTATTGGTAAAGCTGAACATCTTACCACCAAATCTACCATCGATCTGGAAGCTCATGGAGAGGTTTTTGTAGGTAATGGTGTTGGTGACACCGAGCATAAACTTAGGCTGCTGGTCACCTAGATAGTGCAAACCATCAGCTACCATCGGGATACCTTCCTCGTCAACGATCACCTGATCGTAGTATGGGCTTTCCTCGTCCTCGACGCGTGCAAACTTGGTACCGTAGATAACGCCATAACGCTCACCTGCAGCTGCTAGTACACTAATATTGTCAAAGGCACCAAGCGCATACTGAGTGACGTCCTCAGCTAACTCTTTGACCGTATTGACGTTCTTTGAGAGGTTAGCATTGATATTCCAAGTAAAGTCTCTGGTCATTACGGGGATTGCCTCGATCATAAACTCGAAACCCTTGTTCTCGATGTCACCGGCGTTGATCTTCCTGTACTTGTAGCCCTCTAGTCCGTTGATAGGAATGTCGAGCAACTGGTTGATAGCATTGGACTTATAGAAAGCTAGGTCGAAGTTGAGTCGGCTATCGAAGAGCTTTGCTTCAAGACCCAACTCCCATGAGTTGATCAGCTCGTTCTTAACATTTGGATCGTAGAGTACATCTTTCTTTGATGCTACGATATTACCATTAGGATCCTTGCTGACAGAGTAGGTATTGAAGAGCTGGTATGGACCCATGTCGTTACCTACAGAAGCATATGAGCTTCTGATCTTTGCAAAGGTGAGCCAGTCCAAATCTGAGCCTGTGACATTCCTCAGTGCATCTGAGAAGATAAATGAAAGGCTGATAGATGGATAGAAGAATGATCTATTATCCTTGCTTAGAGTAGACGACCAGTCGTTACGAGCTGTGAGGTCAAGGTAGAGCATGCTAGCGTAGTTAAACTGTAGGGTACCATAGAGCGAATTGATCTTATGCTCGCTGTAGCTCTGTGGTAGCTCAGGATTGCCTATACTATTTGATACCGTGAAGAGGTTCGGCACCTCAAGCTCTCCGATGGTCACACCGATGCTTGAGAACTTGCGGTACATCATATTGCCACCAAAGGTACCGTGTAGACCGAAGTCACCGAAGAGCTCGTCCTTACCTGCTGAGATAAGGAAGCTATTATTCATCTCGCTAAATACGTCCTTCTTCACGGAGTAGGCGCCATTTGGCTTGATGGGTCCGTAGGCATACGTCTTGGTCTCTGAGTTGGTGGTGTACTTATCAGCACCAGTGCGGATCTCAGCAGAGAGCCAGTCGGTAAACTGGTACTTGATAGACCCATTCATGAGGTAGCGGTCCCTACCATCATCGTTCTGATTGTACTTAGTAGCCCAATAGGGGTTGTAGCCTCTGCCACTAGGCTCGTACCAGATGTGGTTTCCGTCGTCGTCGATACCCTTCTGGAGGGCAGTAATATCGACGTTACCCGGCATGGTCAGTAGCGTACCGAAGAAGTTTTCAGGTCTGTTACCACCGATAGGGCGGTTGTGCACTTTTGTATTGATATACTGTACCTTAGCGTCTACAGTCCACGCATCGTCCTTACCAAATTTTGAGACGAAGCGAGTGATGAAGTTAAAGCGATTTAGCTTGGACTCTGGTGTAACGTCACTATTGTATGTATGTGTGACAGATGTGTATAGAGATGAGCCCTTACCTAGCTGTCGTGAGAGTGCTACAGAGTTTTGAGTATTGACTCCAGTCTGTAGGAAGTTACCGATGTTATCGTAGTACTGGAGAGGTGCTTTGCTACCATCCCAATGTGTGACTTCCTGTCCTTCGATCTTCGCACCCCAGCTAGATGTTGACTCTGGGTTGAAGACTCCGTAGCTACCTTGTCCGTAGCTTTTCTGGACGTCAGGTATCATGAAGAGGCTCTCGAAGCCCGTAGTGGAGTTGAAGGAGACACCCATACCACGCTGACCGCCATCACCGGTCTTTGTAGTGATGAGGATCACACCGTTACCAGCTCTAGATCCGTATAGAGCTGCAGCACTAGCTCCCTTCAGTACAGACATAGATGCAATATCGTTGGGGTTAAGGTCGCCTAGACCGTTACCCATATCGAGAGAGGGATTCCAGAAGTCACTGTTTGAAGCTCCGGTGAAGTTGTCCATTGGCACACCATCCACTACAATTAGTGGCTGGTTGTCACCGGTTAGTGAGTTGTTACCACGTAGTACAATCTTAGAAGAGCCAGAGATACCACCTCCCCCCTTAATGACTTGTAGACCAGCGATTTTACCGGAGAGAGCGTTGGTGACGTTGGTCTCTCTTGAAACGAGCAGATCCTCACCCTTGATCTCCTGAATAGCATATCCGAGTGATCTCTTTTCACGCTTGATACCAAGTGCAGTTACGACCACCTCGTCGAGGAGTTCTGTATCTGGCTCGAGTACGATATCGATCTTGGTACGACCGTTGACGGATATGTCTTGAGTCTTCATACCAACGTATGAGACGCGCAAAGTGGCATCAGACGGTACATTTTGTATTGTGAATACTCCGTCTAGGTTGGTAGATGCGCCAAGTCCGGACTCCCCAACTACCATGATAGAAGCTCCGATCACCTCGAAGCCGTCCGTGTCATGTACGGTACCTGTAACAGTGATCTTTTGAGCTAAAGCAGCAGGTACTGTAAGCAACATCAGTAGGAATGAAAGCATTATCTGCCTTCTCCAACGAGTTGCATGGATGTTATTTTTTAGATTCATGCTTTTTGTGTTTGCAAATTTATAGATTTACGCTTCACTGAGATTGAGACTACAGTGCAGCACAAACAAGGTTGTATCGAAAACTTATCTTATTAGCTTACTATATTTGTACGTTTTGTGAAGTCGATGATCTCGTCGATGTAGCCAAAGGCAACGCCTGTTACAGAGTCGGCACAGCCATAATAGACGGCGAGTCGCTTGCTCTCCGGATCATGGACTGCTGCGCATGGAAAGGTAACGTTTGGCACATCCCCTACCGACTCATACAGCTCTTGAGGTGAGATGAGGTAGGGACCGCTACGGGCGATCACTTCCCATGGCTTTTCGAGATCGAGCAGTGCGGAGCCGAAGCTGTAGACATATCCGTTGCAGCTCTGCAGTACACCGTGGTAGATCATCAGCCATCCTTCAGATGTCTCGATAGGGATTGGTCCGGCTCCTATCTTCAGGCATTGCCAGGCACTATCTTCGAAAGCTGCGGGGCTCATCACATGCCGGTGCCTGCCCCAGTACTCTAGATCTGGGGACTCGCTGTAAAAGATATCCCCAAAGGCGGTATGGCCGTTATCGCTAGGACGGCTCAGCATAGCGTAGTTGCCATTGATCTTGCGTGGGAACATCACTCCATTGCGGTTAAATGGCAGGAAAGCGTTTTCTAGCTGGTGGTAGGTCTTGAAGTCCGTAGTCCATGCCACACCGATAGTGGGGCCATGGTAACCATTGCACCAAGTGACGAGGTACTTCCCCTCCTCTATCTCTACCACGCGAGGGTCATATCCGTAGACCCATTCGCCCACCTCAGGGTCGTCGCAGACAAAGTTTATCTTTTCCGGCTCTATATCCCAGTTGAGCCCGTCATTGCTAAAGCCTGTGTGTAGCCTCATACGACGGTTGGTGTCATCTACACGAAAGACCCCTGCGTAACCCCCTTTATAGGGCACCACTGCGCTATTGAAGATACTATTGCTAGTCGGTGTGGCGTGCCTTCCGATCACAGGATTCGCGGAGTAGCGCCACATCACAGCATTGCTTCCCTCCGGACGATCCTCCCAGGGCATATGTGGCTGAGGTATTCCTTTTATTTCTAATTGACTCATAATTGTTCTAACTAATTAGTTTCTATCTTATTGCCTTTACTGTCATAGGTAAAGGGGACAAAATAGGCACACAGGATACCTGGTATTGCCACCAATACAGCTACGAGAAAAAAGATTTTGTATCCTAGAGCGTCGCTCAGTGCACCGCTCACCATGCCGGGTAGCATCACACTGAGGTTCATGATGCTGGTGCCAAAGGCATAGTGTGCCATCTGATGAGGTCCAGGAGCCACCTGCTGCATCATGAAGAGGTTAAGCCCCACAAAACCAAATCCATAGCCGAAGTTTTCAAAGATGATACCCAGCGTGATCCATGTCATAGAGGAGGGCTGGAAGTATGCGAGGAGAAAGAAGACTATGAAGGGGATATTGAAGATCAGAGCTAGGACAAAGAGTACCTTGCGGAGCCCATAATGGCTGATGAAATACCCGCTGAGAATGCTCCCTATGATAAAGGCAAGTGTACCAAATGTGCCATAAATGAGCCCAAACTGTTCGTTGCTCAGTCCCAGCCCACCTATATCGGCAGATGCTTTCAAGAAGAGTGGAGCGATCTTGATGGTCAATCCCTCTGTGAGTCTGTATAGAAGTATGAAGAGCAGATAATAGAGTATGTATTTCTTTTTGAAGAAAGAGACGATGATCTCCCATAGCTCTTTCATCGACTCCTTAAGGCTCCTATGCTGGCGCTCTGTGCTAGCTTGGGCACTCCTCATCTCCCCCGGAAGTACAAAGAAGTGGTACACGGAGATGCTGAGTAACAGCACACTAGCTAGGACAAATATAAAGCGCCACGAGCCCACGAGTCCGTAGCTCTTTGTCAGCACGCCTACGAGGTATACGAGCCCTCCCTTTGCCAGTACTTTAGCTATGTTGTAAAACGCTCCCTGCCACCCTATATATTCGCTCTGCTCCTTAGAAGAGAGGAAGTGCATGTAGGTGCCATCTCCTGCTATGTCATGTACGGAGCCGCTGATTGCCAAGATCGCCATCAGTAGGAGCGTGATGGCAAAGAAGTTGTCCAGTCCTAGCCCTACAAAGACCAGCCCCAGCATAAGCGCAGAGAGCAGTTCTGACAGTACTACATACTGCTTCTTCGTACCTACTAGTTCCATTATTGGGCTGAAAAGCGGCTTCAAGCTCCAAGGAAGTGTCAAGAGCGATGCCCAAAAGGCGATTTGCTTATCTGGTATCCCTAGGTCACCAAACATCAATATGGAGACGTCGGAGAGTAGCACCATAGGCAGCCCCATAGCGAAGTATACTGTCGGTACCCATAGTCCTGGGTGTCTTGTACTTGTAGGTGAGGATTTGGTGCTCATTCCTAGGTTATTAGTGTTAAAAATACTAGTAGAGGGAGTGGTGACCCTCGGTGGTTTTGCAAATTTAATTAAAATGTTAGAGAAAACCATGTGTGTACCATACATACTCGGAGTGCGCCCATAGTGGGATCTTCCTTCTTAGTGAAAATACAACAACATGTAAGATCATTTTGTTTTTGTAGCTTTGTAGTATTAAGTAACTTAGCAGTTGTTTTACTAGCAGATCAGAGAGACGGTCGTCCTACACTCCGTCTGTAGCGTATAAATGGAGCCAACCAATGATTATAAGATAGCGGCGGTGACGATGGCGAGAAATGACACTTTCTTCCTCCGTCGCTGGGTGCGCTATTATGGCGAAGCCCTGGGTTACAGCTCCTTATACATCTATCTGGATGGTATGGATCAGGAGATACCGGACGAGACTCCTTCGGAGGTGAATATCACCCACATAGAGCACAAGGTGCTCACAAGAGCCGCTGGAGATAAGTACAGGATCGGGTTACTCACCAAGCTGGCACACAGACTCTTAAGAGATGGCTATGATATGGTATTGGGTACTGATGCCGATGAATTTCTCGTGCCAGACCCCATCACAGGGCTCTCCCTATCGGAGTACTTGCGCCTTCATGCTCCTACCAGCCATGCCTCAGCATTGGGTCTAGATCTTGGGCAGAAGCGAGGTGTCGAGCCCCCACTTGATCCTAAGCGCTCTATCCTATCCCAGCGACGTTATGCGTTACTCACCGCTAGGTATACCAAGGCAAGCATCATCACCCAGCCTGTGATCTGGGGCTCCGGCTTCCACAGAGTGAGGGGGAGAAATTTCCACATCCTACCCCAGCTCTACCTCATACATACGGGATATAGCGATTATGACATGGTACGGAGGCGCTTCATGAGTGGCAGTATGAGCCGCCATGCGGGCTGGAGGCGTCACTTGGCTCGACGCACGAAGACCATCACCTACACCACAAAAAAGAGCGCCATCCCAGCCGATCAGATATTAGACAGAGCTCGCCGAATACAGACATTCATCCGACCTATATATGCCCCTAATAAACCCATGATGCCAGGTTGCCCTCGTGTGGTGGAGCTACCTGATCGTTTTAGAGATATTTATATATAAGTGTATTAAATGGCATCCTAAGATATGAATATAGCATTTGTCAGCTGGTGGGGATTTCATTTTGGAGCAGGCGGCATCGAAGCTGCAGCTGCCAGAGTCGCTGTTGCACTTCGGGAGCACGGTCATCACCTCTGCTTTGTTGCTAGAGAGGAGTTTAAGCCGATAGAAGGTATAGAGTCCTTGTCTCTTCCAGACAAGAGGGGGGTAAATACAACCCCTAACCGTGAGGCACTTCTTCGCTTCTTCGGGGAGAACAATATTGATATCATAGTTTCTCACTTTGCATACAACCGTGAGCTAAGTGCCTTGCTGAGGTATGTGGCAGACCGGATAGGAGCCAAGCTCTGCATCGTACTGCACACGACACCAGACTACTACAAGAAAGAGAGAAAAGACAATAAAATATTAAATTATCTCTCCGCTCTCAATAGGGCTAGACGGGTCTTGCCTATCCTCCACAGTATGCATAAGTGCGGTGACGCTGTGGTCCTCTTGTCACCCCGATATATCCCTATCTATCAAAAGATTGTAGGTAAGCCACGTGCTCGAGTGTTGGCAATCCCCAATCCCAATACATATCTGACCCCTCGTGATCCCTTGGTAGAGAAGGAGAATATCGTAGTCTATGTAGGGCGTATGGCGAAGGAGAAAAAAGTTGATAGGGTACTACAGATTTGGGAGAAGGTCCATAGAGAGTTCCCTGAGTGGCGCCTAGAGCTGATAGGGGATGGAGATCAGCTAGAACCCCTTAAGCATCAGGCAGAAGCATTGGGCCTATCACACTATACCTTTTATGGAGCTCAGGACTCCAGGCACTACGTAGAGCGAGCAAAAATCTTGCTACTCACCAGCGATTATGAGGGGTGGGGATTGGTTATAACAGAGGCATTAAAGATGGGTACAGTACCTATGTCGTTTAACTCCTACGCAGCACTCCCCGAAATCGTAGATGATGGCAGAGTAGGCGTGATGGTCGAGCCTTATGACCTTGATGCTTATGCTGTTGCCCTTCGAGCGTTGATGACAGATGGCGAGAAGCGCGAAAGGATGTCAAGAGAGGGTATGGAGTGGGTGAAGCGCTATGATATAGAGAGCGTAGTCCCTATGTGGGAGCAGTTATTTAACGAACTTACAGAGAAGTAAGCGATGGAGTACCCTCTAATCACAGTAATCATCCCATGCTATAATGGCTCAAAGTACGTGCGGCGCTGTCTGGACTGCATCGAACGGCAGACCTATCGCCATCTCGAGGTGCTATTTGTCGACGATGGCAGTACCGACGACTCAGCAAAGATAGCGGGAGAGTACCAGGGTGTCAAGGTGTTGCAAAACGATCGCAATAGAGGACCTGCCTATGCTCGCAATAGGGCACTGCAGGAGGCATCGGGGGAGTATGTACACTTCTTTGACGTAGACGACCGCATCAATAGCACCTACTACGAGTCGATGGTTGCTGCGGTATCAAAGACCGGTGCCGACATCATCATAGGTGGAGCCATCTTTCAGCGTAGTGGGTACCATACTCAGCACTTCTCGGAGATCAAGAGCTACCATGGCAGGGATAAGTACCTCATCACCTATCCTGGGCGGTGGGGCTACTCTGTGATCTACCTATTTCGTACTGCCCTGATCCGAGAGCACGAGATCCACTTCCCCGAGGGGCGTCTGATGGAGGACATTCCCTTTACGATACGAGTATTTTACTATGCCGAAAGGGTAGCGACAGCCCCAGGTGCAGAGTATCTATATATTGACAACCCCGACTCGATCCTCACTAAGCAAACACCCGAACATCGGGAGAAGAGGCGCCAAGACAGGCAGTACTCCAGAAAAGATGTGCGGGACTTTGTGAGGCAAAAGGGGGTCTCTATTCCTGCAGTGAATAGTGGTTGGCTACGCTTTGGTCTAGACCTCCTCAAGCGCAAGCTCACGGCCTCTTCACAAAAGGAGCTGACTGAAGATCTATAAACATTCGCAAAGCAAGCAAAATGAAAAATATGACCATCTCTGTCATTGTCCCATGTTACAACGGTGCCAAGTACGTGCGCCGCTGTCTGGACTGCATAGGACGCCAGACTCGTCGCCCAGATGAGGTGATCCTTATTGATGATGGCAGCACCGATGACTCTGCAGAGTTAGCGGGAGAATACCCGTGGGTCACCCTCGTGCAGAACGATCAAAACAGAGGACTCTCCTACACTCGCAATAGAGGTATACAGCTAGCCAAGGGAGACTACCTCCACTTCATGGATATAGACGATAAGATCAATAGCCGATACTATGAGTTGCTCGAGCGGGCAGTGCTTAGGAGTGACGCGGAGATGGCGTTCTCAGAATTGATCAACGAAGCCAAGCCGCAGTACTCACAGTCTTTTAAGAAAGAACAATCGCACACTAGTGTGCGGGCGAAGTTCAGAGCCACCTACGTAGCCAAGATGGGCTATGCTTGCCGTTATCTCATTAAGAGGGAGTTGATATTAAGGCATGAGCTGGAGTTTCCGGTTGGCCGTTATATCGAAGACCTTCCCTTTTCAGTTAAGGCGGTCTACTATGCAACCGCCATTGTTGTAGTTCCAGGTGCCGAGTATCTCTACCTCCTCAATGCCTCATCTATCCTTAATAAACCTGATCCCCAGCATCAAGCAGAGGTCAATCGAGGTTACCTCCTTTCTCAAGCAGAGGTAAAGGCGTTTGCAAAGGAGAAGGGCTTTCGACTGGTGGGCAAGCAGACTGGAGTGATCCCATACTTCCTACGCAAGGTGAAGCGCAAGTACTTTGGACCATTTCAGCGAGAGCTCACAGAAGAGCTGGAGAAGAAGTAATTGGGACCCCAAGAGGGCGGAAGAGAGAAATTTATACAATCGATCAAAAAATAATTTTAAGATAAGGGTAATCTTATCTAGATAAGGGGTAACAGGAGTTCTAAAAATAGGCACTCTTGACTCTTTGCCGACCATCCTCTATCCATGCGAGCTCTCAAGGAGGGGAAGATTGAGCTCCGAACTCAAAAATTCTAAGTTGGGAACTTAGGTGCATCGAAGTTCCCAACTTCGACAACTCTAAGACCCGAACTCCGTGCAATCGAAGTTCGGAACTTGAGTTTTCCTTTAGTAGCACTTCGGTTTTCTATAAGCCGGTGGCTCTCTTATCTACAATGGTATGGTACTATGGTGGTAGGTGAGGTAGTACTTTGATAGCCACTAGAAAAGTGGTATCTTTGGATAACAATTTGAAACTTGAATATAGGCATCGAAATCTTGATGAGCAGCATAGGAGACTTTCATGACATCCTCACGGATCCCCTCAAAGCATCGTTAGAGGGCTTTAATCGCATGTATGAGGCGTCTATGGGTGGCGAGTCGTACACTATGGAGTCGGCGGCTCATCATATCAAGGAGAATGCTGGCAAGCAGATCCGACCACTGCTCCTGATCTTGGTCGCCGGTACCTACGGGGTCTTTGGCGACGAGGTGCTCAATGGCGCTGTCTTTATAGAGCTGTTGCACACTGCTACCCTCCTGCATGATGATGTGGTGGATAATAGCATGATGAGGAGAGGGAACCCCTCTGTCAATGCACTGTATGGTAATCGCAAGGCAGTCCTCATCGGTGACTTCTTGCTCTCGGGTGCTATGTACCGTGTGATCCAGACCGGAAATACTGGGATCATCACACGCCTCTCAAAGCTCGGTCTGGAGCTCTCGGAGGGCGAGCTGATGCAGATGGATCGTGTAGAGCTCGGCACCACCTCGGAGGAGGAGTACTTCAAGATCATACACCACAAGACAGCTTCGCTAATACGAGTGAGTATGGAGGTGGGGGCGATCCTCGCAGGTGAGGAGGATGAGGAGGTGGTGACCACGATTGGAGAGGCGGGAGTCAAGATGGGGCTAGCCTTCCAGATCCGTGACGACATCTTTGACTACCTGCCCACGCGAGAGATGGGTAAGCCCTCCGGGATCGACCTGAGAGAGCATAAGATCACCCTCCCACTCATCCATGCCCTAGAGCGGGGTGGGCGAGAGTCGGAGAAGGTGCTCAAAGTGCTACGCCATACCACCCTCGCCGATGATCAGGTGGAGTACATCCTCGACTTTACCCGCCGTAAGGGTGGTGTGGAGTATGCAGAGGAGGTGATGTGGAGGCTCCTAGATGAGGCTAAGGGTCTATTGATGAATACATTATCTCCTAGTGAATGCAGAGATGTACTGATAAGGGTTTGCGATTATATAGGAGAGAGAAATAAGTAGGAAACTTGTTAAATTTAGAAAGAAAGAATATGAAGAGATTAGTCTTGATAAGACACGGACAAAGTGAATGGAACCTTGAAAACCGCTTTACAGGCTGGACAGATGTCGACCTGACTGAGCAAGGCATGGCGGAAGCTAGTAAAGCTGGTAAAGAACTGAAGGATAAGGGTTTCCACTTCTCACTAGCCTTTACAAGCTACCTCAAGAGGGCGATCAAGACCCTCAATATTGTACTAGATCAGATGGATCTTGACTGGATCCCCGTGGAGAAGACCTGGCGCCTCAATGAGAAGCACTATGGTGAGCTACAAGGACTTAACAAGGCTGATACCGCCGCTAAGTATGGCGATGAGCAAGTGCTCGTATGGCGTCGTAGCTTCGACGTACCTCCCGCTCCACTGGCTAAGGACGACCAGCGCTCGCCCCTGATGGATCCAAGATACAAGGGTGTGAATGCCGAGGAGCTACCGCTCACAGAGAGCCTTAAGGAGACCATCGAGCGTATCCACCCCTATTGGGAGCAGAAGATCTTCCCATCGCTCCAGGAGCACGACGACGTGATCGTTGCAGCTCACGGTAATAGCTTGCGTGCTATCGTGAAGGAGCTCAAGGGGATCTCTGACGAGGACATTGTTTCTCTCAACCTCCCTACAGGCATCCCTTATGTCTTTGAGTTTGACGAGGAGAATGGTATGAAGCTCGTGAAGGACTACTTCATCGGTGATCCAGAGGAGATCAAGAAGCTGATGGAGGCAGTCGCTAATCAAGCTAAGAAGAAGTAAAAAGTAGATGCTAGCTTAGAGGGCAGGCGGTAGCTAACCCCTCTATGCATGCCACCAATCGCGAGGGCTCCTTGAGCAGATCCTGGTATAGGAGTTGCCGAGGAGCCCTTGCCTTATCCCCCACCTGAGACCGTTCAAAATCAATATCATGAAGAAAATATACCTCCTAGACGCTTACGCCCTCATCTACAGAGGATACTATGCACTATTCAACAATAGTAGACTTAACTCCAAAGGGATGGATACCTCAGCGGTATTTGGCTTTCTCAATATCTTCGATGAGATCCTACAGAGGATCGGAGAGGAGGACCATGTGGCAGTGGTATTTGACCCTAAGGGTCCTACCTTTCGACACAAGATGTACCCCGAGTACAAGGCGCAGCGCGAGGTGACACCCGAGCCGATAGCATTGGGGATACCCTACATCAAGGAGATCATTAAGGCACAAGGGGTAACCATCTACGAAGTGCCTGAATACGAGGCGGATGACGTGATAGGCACCATCGCTCATAGGGTGACGATGGAGGACCCTGACACCATCGCCTATATGATTACGCCCGATAAGGACTATGGCCAGCTGGTAAGCGATCGAGTGCGGATCTTTAAGCCTGAGAAGGGGGCGATCTACAAGGAGCTGGGTCCGGAGGAGGTGGCAGAGCAATTTGGGCTTAGGAGTCATACCCAGATGACCGACTTCCTAGCTTTGATGGGAGATAGCTCCGATAACGTACCCGGCTGCCCGGGAGTGGGGAAGAAGACCGCGTCGAAGCTACTACAGGACTATGACCACATTGCGGATATTTATGACCATATCGATGAAGTCAAGGGACCTAAGCTGAGGGCTAACCTGCTGGAACATAAGGATCAGGTGCAGCTCTCTTACGAGCTGGTGACCATTGATACCGCTGCACCAATCGACTTTACCCTCGAGGAGATGAAGCGGGACGCCCCTGATATTCAGAGACTAGTAGAGATATACGAGGAGCTGGAGTTTCGCTCACGGCTCAAGAAGCTACAAAAGGAGCAGGGTATCGTACCGAAGGTAGGCACGGGTCCGATGTCTCTCTTTGACACGCCAGTGATGGAGCAGCCGGAAGCGGTAGTGGAGAGTAGCTTTAGCAGCATACAACAGGAGGAGAAGGAGTACATGCTTGTGGAGACGCCTGAGGAGGTATCTGCGCTGGTAAGAAAACTGGAGCGTGCTGATACCTTTGCCTTTGATACAGAGACAGATGGCTTGGGGGCGATGAGCTGCGGAATTGTGGGGATCTCCTTCTCCACCCGCAAGCACGAGGGCTATTACCTGCCTCTCTCTGAGCTACATGCAGAGGCGGAGGAGCAGCTGAAGCCCTTTCGTGCCCTCTTTGCAGACCCCAATAAGCTAAAGGTGGGGCAGAATCTTAAGTTTGACCTTGAGGTGATCTCTAGGTATGGGATAGAGCCGGTGGGGCCCTACTGGGATACGATGATCGCCCACTATATCATCAACCCTGAGTTACGGCATGGCATGGACTTTCTCTCTGAGACCTATCTGGGCTACCGACCGATCCCCATCACAGAGCTGATAGGCGCAAGGGGTAAGGGGCAGAAGTCGATGCGTGACCTGGCACCCGACAAGGTGGCGCCCTATGCTGCGGAGGACGCAGATGTCACTCTACAGCTCTATGAGGCACTCCTACCGGAGCTAAAGGAGAAGGAGCTGGAGAAACTCTATTATGAGCTGGAGATGCCTCTCATGGAGGTGTTGATGCGCATGGAGCAGACGGGTGTCAAGCTGGATGCTAAGAGCCTTGTGGAGGTGATGGACGAGCTCAATAAGCAGCTCTCTGACCTTGAGCAAAGGATCTACCAGTCGGTGGGGGGCATGCAGTTTAACATCAACTCACCTAGGGAGGTAGGGGTTGTGCTCTTCGAAGAGCTGGCGCTTGATGCTAAGCCTAAGAAGACCAAGACTGGGCAGTACTCTACTAGCGAGGAGGTGCTCGAGAAGATTAGTCATAGGCACCCGATTGTAGGGATGATCCTAGAGTATCGTGGGCTGAGAAAGCTGATCAATACTTATGTAGAGCCATTGCCGGGGTTGGTGAACTCCCAGACCGGTCGCATACATACTACTTACAATCAGACCGTTACAGCTACTGGACGTCTCTCGAGTACCGATCCCAACCTGCAGAACATCCCAGTACGTGACTCTAATGGTCGTGAGATACGTCGCTCTTTCACCTCGCTTTACCCAGACCGAGGTGACCTCTTTGTCTCTGCCGACTACTCTCAAATTGAACTGCGACTGATGGCTCACTTCTCCGAAGATCCGCATCTGATAGAGGCATTTGAGAAGGGTGCTGACATCCATACCCTCACAGCGGCTAAGATCTATCATCTAGACGAGGAGGAGGTGACACCGGAGCTAAGGAGGAGGGCTAAGACAGCTAACTTCGGCATCATCTACGGGATCTCTGCTTTTGGGCTGAGTAATAGGCTGAGCATACCTCGGGGTGAGGCGAGTGATCTGATACGGGGTTACTTTGAGGCCTATGAGGGGGTGCAGGAGTACATGGAGCGAGCTAAGGAGCAGGCGAGAGAGCTAGGGTATGTAGAGACACTCCTAGGGCGTCGGCGCTACCTACCTGATATCAACTCCAAGAATGCTGTAGTACGAGGCTATGCCGAGCGCAACGCGATCAACACTCCGCTCCAAGGCTCTGCTGCGGATATCATCAAGTTGGCGATGTTGAGGATCGATCAACGTCTGAGGACTGAGCAGATGAGAAGCCAGATGTTTATGCAGGTGCACGACGAACTTAACTTCTCTGTGCCTAAGGATGAGTTGGAGCCCCTGATGAAGCTAGTAGAGGAGGAGATGGAGGGCGTATGCCCTGAACTGAGGGTTCCTCTTGTAGTAGACGTGGGCTGGGGAGACAACTGGCTGGAAGCGCACTGACGAGCGCACTGGCATGATCCACCGTAGATGGCTCTTGGCTCTGCTCCTACTGCTCTGGTGGGCTCTTGGGATGGTGGCTCAGTCGGAGGGCACAGAGGCGGTGGAGCAACTTCTGGAGAGAGTGGAGGATGAGGAGGGTAGGGCACTGCTCCAAGAGCGACTGGAGGCATTGCTCCTCTCCCCTATCGATCTGAACCGAGCTACCATAGAAGAGCTTGCTTCTCTCCCTTTGGTGGATGACTTCTTCTTGAGAAACATCATTGTGGAGCGAGCTCGGAGGGGTGGATTTAGTTCGATCTATCAGCTCAAGGAGGTGCAGGGCGCACCGACGGATCTATCTCTTCTAGAGCCATTTATCACCATCGTAGAGGAGGATGAAGTGGATGAACGAAGGAGCTTTGACCTCTTCCTAGGTGGTGAGAACAACCTAGGGGAGTGGCGAGATAGGGGGAGTAAGGTGCGAATGGAAGGGCATCTCAATAAGCACCTTGCTTGGTACTTAGTGGGCGAGCAGGATAGAGGGGAGCGGAGCTTGCCTCTCAGGGAAGGTGGAATGGACTTCCTAGGTGGTACGGTCGAGTACTCGCGTCTTACGGAGACGGGCTCTCTGCAGTTGATTCTAGGTGATTACCGTGTGATGTCTGGTCTTGGGCTGGTGATGGGGCAAAGCGCCTCTTATTACAGTGGTATTGAGGTGCGGGGCTCTGCGCCAGCGATGACCCAGAGGGTGTTGCGCCCGCATGCCTCGTTTAGAGAGTATGACTACCTAAGGGGAGCCGCGGTTAGATGGGGTCGGGGTGCGCTCTCCCTTTCGGTCTACGGAGGGTTTGAGCCCCTAGATGCTAGGATCGAGAGGTCGGCTATCCGCACACTCTACGCTACAGGTCGGCACATCACGGAATACGAGCAACGGTATAGACGAACTGCGCGTCGAGAGCTCTTGGGCAGCTATCTAGAGCTGAATAGAGAGCGGCTTCATGTGGGGCTCACCACCATCTGGTATCTGCACAAGACCAGAGATGGGCAACCACTTCTACCTCCTCTCCGCTATCCTCAAGAGCGGCGTCTGAGTGCTTCTTCTTTGGACTTCTACCTGCTGAGCAGATGGAGCAAACTCTTTGGAGAGGTGACTCTCGATGCCAAGGAGCGTATGGCGATGATCGTAGGTTACTCCTATAGGAGGGATTACCTAGGTACCATCACGCTTTCAGCTAGCTATGCAGGTCAGGAGCGAATGACTCCGTATGGTACCTACTACGGATATGCCTCCTCAGGGAGAGATGAGCTCGCAGTGCAACTTGCCTGGAAGGGGGAGCTAGGTTACCTCTGGACGGGACAACTCTTTTACTCCGCTTTTACTCCGGTGTCTGAGAGAGCCATGGGAAGGGTGGTCTCGGCGCAGTTTTTATACTACGGAGATGAGCGTCAGATGCAGTCGAGACTGAGGTGGGTGAAGCTTCCAGACCGACCTGCGCGCTGCAGCGGTAGGATGGCATTGCAGCAGCAATTCGGAGGGGAGGTCAAACTGCGTTCGGTGGTTAACCTCACCAAGCATGCCGAGTCTGCACTTGGTTGGGCTGTGGCTCTGAGACTTCAGTTTGGAGATGAGAGGTCTCTGAGAGCCGAGATAGGCGCACAGTACTTCCAGCTTCCCAGTGGTCTTTCAGTGCGCTCGGACAACGTCTACATGCCCTATTACTCCTACGCACCTGGGCTCTACGGTGAGGGGTTCCGCCTAGTGGGAGCCCTCCGCTATCCAGTAACGGATCAGCTAAGAGTCGATGCTAGGGCAAGCCTCACTCGGTACAAAGTGGCACCTAAGACCCCACTTCCGCCGTTGCTAAACATCACTCTACGGTATCGCTTAGTTCGGAACTAAGACTTTGTACCCCCGTTGAGTAGTCGTTGGATACTTGCGAGCTTATTGAGTGCTTCTAGCGGTGTGAGCGTATCGATATTTACATCTAAGATCTCATCGCGTATCGAAGAGAGGAGCGGGTCATCTAGCTGAAAGAAGCTCAGTTGCATCGGCATCTCTTGTGTCTGAGGCTTAGGCTGGATGGACATGCCTTCGATCTTAGTACCATCGCGCATGATGGCAGCTGCATCTTCCATGGCTCTCAGTATCTCCTCAGCTCTACCCGTGATCTCGCGTGGCATACCTGCAAGCTTGGCGACATGGATACCGAAGCTGTGTTCGCTCCCACCTGGGACCAACTTGCGTAGGAATATCACCTTACCGTCCGACTCCTGTACGCTGACGTTAAAGTTCTTAATCCGAGGGTATTGAGCTTCCAACTCATTCAGCTCGTGGTAGTGAGTGGCGAAGAGCGTCTTTGCACGTCCCCGCGGATGTTCATGCAGATACTCGATGATGGCACGTGCGATGGAGATGCCGTCGTAGGTGCTAGTGCCCCTGCCCAGCTCATCAATGAGGATTAAGCTCTTATCCGTCAGTCGATTGAGGATAGCTGCGGACTCTGTCATCTCCACCATAAAGGTGCTCTCACCGCGAGATATGTTATCGCTGGCTCCCACACGGGTAAATATGCGATCTACAATGCCTATGCTTGCTGCCGACGCTGGTACAAAGGCACCCACCTGTGCCATCAACACGATCAGCGCCGTCTGTCGTAGGAGTGCCGACTTACCAGACATGTTAGGCCCGGTAATGATGATGATCTGCTGATCCTTGGTATCCAGGTAGACATCATTTGCCACATACTCCTCACCGGGAGCCATCATCTGCTCAATGACAGGGTGACGCCCATCTTTGATCTCCAGCACATCGGAGCTCTTCACCTCCGGTCTGCAGTACCTATTTCTCTCAGCAACCTCAGCAAAAGACAGGAGGACGTCAATCTGCGAGAGGGTGGCAGCATTTGCCTGAAGCACACGTATGTACCCGACGACATAGCTCATAAGCTCGGCGTAAAGCTCTGTCTCTAGCTCCATGATACGCTCCTCGGCTCCCAGTATTCGCTCTTCGTACTTCTTGAGCTCCGGTGTGATGTAGCGCTCAGCCTGCTTCAGCGTCTGCTTTCGTATCCAGTCTTCGGGTACTTTGTCCTTGTGGGTATTTCTCACCTCAATATAGTAGCCAAAGACATTGTTAAAGGCTATCTTAAGGCTCGGGATACCGGTTCTAGCACTCTCTCGGTCGCGCATCTCGAGTAGGTACTTCTTACCTCCCTTAGAGATAGCACGCACCTCATCAAGTTCCTCATTGACACCACTTAAGATCACATTTCCGCGCCCAAACTGCACTGGGGTCTCAGGATTGATGTACTTCTCTATCTTCTCTGCAAGTTCTTCGCACGGGTCAAGGACTGTTGCAAGGCCTATCAGCGACTTACTCCCTGTACTCTTCAGGAGCTCCGTGATAGGGGAAATGTATCGAAGCCCGGTTGCCACCTGTAGCATCTCACGAGGGTTGATCCGCGCCACTGACACCTTACTCGCGAGTCGCTCCATGTCACCTACGCCTTGGAGTAGGTCGGAGAGCTTCTGTGTGATAGATCTGCTCTGCACAAAAGCCTCTACCGCATCTTGTCGCTCCTCGATTTCCCTAACATTGAGAAGAGGAAATACAAGCCAACGCTTCAGCAGACGTCCACCCATCGGTGTATTGGTCTTGTCTAGTATGTCGATGAGTGCACAGCCCTCGTCTGCCATTGGGCTGAGGATCTCCAAGTTGCGGAGGGTAAACTTATCCAGCTGTGCATAGCGATTCTCCTCGATCTTATGTAGCGTTGTAATGTGCTTAAGATCAGAATGTTGTGTCGCCTCGAGATAGTAAAGGATGACTCCAGAAGCTATGATAGAAAGGACCTCTTGCTCTATCCCAAAGCCTTTGAGGTTCTGCACCTCAAAGAGTCTAACCAGCCGCCCCCTGCCATAGTCCTCTGTAAAGACCCACTCATCCAGTGGGTAAAGGTTCAGCGGCTCTTCTATTAGCTCAGCAACTCGATCTTCGGTACCACGTTGTACGAGCACCTCCTTGGGGGAGAAGTTAGATAGCAACTTCTCCGCCTCGTCGACTGTGCCTTGTGAAGTCAAGAACTCCCCCGTGGAGAGATCTAGGAAGCTCACTCCCGCCTTACCATCCTCCAGTACCAGTGCTGCTAGGAAGTTATTGGTATCAGCATCTAGTACGTTATCATTCATGGTGAGCCCGGGTGTCACTAGTTCCGTGACAGCCCTCTTCACCAGCTTATTCTTCGCTAGTTTGGGGTCCTCTATCTGGTCACAGATGGCCACCCGCTTGCCACTCTGCACCAGCTTGGGTAGGTAGGTGTCCAAGGCATGGTGCGGAAAGCCTGCCAAGTCGATATGCGAAGCAGCCCCATTGGATCGCTTGGTCAGCGTGATGCCCAGTATCCGAGACGCCTCACGGGCATCTGTGCCAAAGGTCTCGTAAAAGTCCCCAACCCTAAAAAGGAGGATGGCATCTGGATATTGGCGTTTGAAGCGATTGTATTGCCCCATGAGTGGGGTCTCTGCTACTTTCTTAGTCATCTCCAACTCAGTGTAATAGGTACGAGAGCGACAGCCCATACTCGAGCCCATGAAGCCCTATCTTATTACTCCTGTCATAGGGTCTTGAGAGGGGGGCAACCCAGTAGTTGGCATTGAGCTTACAAGCAAGTCGGGGTGTGGTGATCAGCGATAGCTCAGCTCCCACTCGGGCAGTTGCCCCAGGGGCTAAAAAGGGGATCCCCACTTTTCGCGCTGGAGATTGGTAGCTTGAGAGTCGTCCTTCTGAGAGATAGCCGAGAGAAGCATGTACTGAGCCAAGAAGGCGTGGCGACCAGATCGGACGCATATAGCTCACTCCCGCCATCAGAGCATAGAGGTTAAGCTGCTCCTGCTTCTGACTGTCGTTGCCCTCGATCAGATGACCGCTAAAGAGTAGGCCCCAATGTTGATAAAGCGGTGCTCGTACCGTCAGTCCTACGATATTGGCAGGCGAAGTGCAGTCAAAGTCACTCACATTAGAGCTAAACAGCGTATGAAAACCCTTATCAAGCGAGATCATCCACGGATAGGATCCCTCCTCGAGGCTCAGCCCATCCGATAGGTCATATCGCTCAGTGCCACGCCCCATGATTAGGTCGCCCAGCAGATATCCCACGTAGGTCGAGGCGATGCCTACTCCAGCACCGGTCACCACATCAGTTGCCCAGTGGCGGTTGTTCATCACACGGGTCACGCCCGTGATACCCGCCACCCCATATCCCAGCGCTGCTAGCCATGGATAGTCCTCGCCATACTCGGCATCCAGGATGGAGGCAGATAGAAATGCGATTGAGGTATGATGGGAGGGGAACGAATTGGGACTACTGCCGTCAGGTCTCATCCTCCCCGTTGCCCACTTACCTCCCATCACCACGGCGGAGGAGATTGCAGCAGAGAGCCCTTGCGATATAAGCGCCTGCTGGGTGCTCTGGCTCCTGCCCTCTATCCCAGCCAACCTCATGCCCCAAGTCGCTGCTAAGGGTGTCAGAGGCAGGAGGTTATCATAGTAATAAGAAAAGTTAGGCAGATAGTGGTGCCTCATCCTCTGTATGGCTGCGTCTTGCTTGATGAAGAGTAGGTCGTATGCCACAAGAGGAGCAAGTACACCCCCTGCTACCGACAGGGGCTTGAGATCCACGTAGGAGCGAGGTGTGTTGTAGGCAAGCGAGTCCTCTGCTTGAGGGGTAAAGACATGCTCCGCCCTTGCCTCCTGTGAGACAAAGGCGAGCATGAGTATCAGTATGATGCTTACTTTAAGACTTATCTTCACTCTTTTCTTATCGCATCTTCTCCTCAAATGCCTCTCGGTCAAATGGCTTATAGACAGGCGGAGAGGGTACGTAGTCATCGGCATCCCATAAGTTGCTCGTAATCATCAGGTCTGCACTGTAGCGGTTGCAGGCGATGGGTACATTGTGCACCCGACACTGACGGAGCAACATCTGAATATCCGCCTCATGTGGCTGAGCACTCAGGTCGTCAATCAGAAAGACTGCAAGGTCGATCTCGTGCTGCACTACCATGGCAGCCACTTCGGTGTCGCCACCTAGCGGGCCGGAGTTCTTGCGCTCCACCTCTACCTCTATGCCATGTGCCCGGAGCGCTTCCTCGATGAGTGCGCCTGTGGTACCTGTGCACACGAGCTTGTGGTGGCTCAGAAACTCCTTGTTGTAGAGCGCCCAGTCGACCATATCGCTCTTACGAGCATCATGGGCGACGAGTGCTATGGTCAGTTTTTTTCTCATTGGTCTATACTTTACTTTTGTGAAGAGAGACGAAGGGCGTCACTAGCGATCACAAACTCCTCATCTGTAGGTACTACGATGATGGCAGTCTTGCTCTCAGGAGTGGAGATTACCACCTCTTTGCTAAAGACGGTCTTATTCAGCTCTACATCGATCTGTAGCCCAAGGTTTTCCATATCCGTGCAGACATACTCACGGGTGCTGCCTTGGTTTTCACCCACACCGCCGGTAAAGACGATGGCATCTGCGCCGTTGAGCTCTGCTAGATAGGCACCTACATACTTCTTGATCCTATGATTGTACATGTGCATTGCCAGGATTGCTCGCTCGTTGCCCTCCTCTATGGCAGCCTCGATATCGCGCATGTCGCTTGATATCTCTGAGAATCCCGACATGCCGGAGTCCTTATTGATCAGCTTCCTAAGGCCCTCAGCGTCCAGATCTTCCTTCTCCATGATATAGGCGAGTGCTCCCGGATCAATGTTACCTGTACGGGTACCCATCATGAGTCCTTCAACCGGTGTCAGCCCCATTGAGGTGTCGATCACCTTGCCATTCTTGATCGCAGCAATGGAGCCACCATTACCGATATGGCAGGTGATGATCTTGCTATTCTCGAAGTCGAGCCCCAGTAGCTCACAAGCCCTCTTGCTCACATAGTAGTGGCTGGTACCGTGGAAGCCATACCTCCTGATCTTGTATTCTGAGTACATGCGGTAGGGGAGCGGATACATGTAGGCATAGGGCTCCATGGTCTGGTGAAAGGCAGTGTCGAAGACAGCCACCTGAGGGACATTGGGCAGTAGCTTAGTGATCGCCTCTATCCCCTTGAGGTTGGCGGGGTTGTGAAGAGGAGCCAGGTCGCTCACACGCTTCACTGCCTCGATCACCTCATCAGTGATCAGCACACTCTCGGCAAACTCCTCACCACCATGTACGATACGGTGCCCAACAGCGTTGATCTCATCGTAGCTCTTGATAAAGTTGTACTTCGGATCCACCAGAGTATCCATCACCAGCTTCACCGCCTCCGACTGGGTAGGGAGTGGCTGCTCGATGGTCACCTTATTGCCGTTGCGATCCTTAAACTTAAGGAATGACCCCTCCAAGCCTACGCGCTCCACACCTCCAGAGGTGATCACCTCCTTCTTCTCCATATCAAAGAGCTTATACTTGACAGAAGAGCTACCGCAGTTGAGTACCAGTATGTTGTTCATAATATTTTGTCTTGTCTTTTTGGTCTATTAGATCGATGATTGAGATTAGTTATTGAGAGCGGCTGTAGCCTGATTGCTTGTGATAGCCACCATGTAGTAGATGTCCTCTACAGAGCAGCCACGGCTGAGGTCGTTGACCGGCTTTGCAATACCTTGTAGTATCGGACCAATGGCTACAGCACCACCCAGACGCTGTACCAGCTTATAGCCGATGTTACCAGCCTGTAGATCGGGGAATACCAGCACATTAGCTCTGCCTGCGACCTTGCTACCTGGTGCCTTGGTCTTGGCTGTCGTAATGTCGAGGGCGGCATCTACTTGTAGCTCGCCATCGATGATCAGCTCAGGCGCCATGGTTTGTGCCTTCTCCGTAGCCTCCCTTACCTTATCTACCACATCGTGGCTGGCACTGCCCTTGGTGCTAAAGCTAAGCATTGCCACGTGGGGTTCTAGCCCGATGAGGGTGTGGGCTGTCTCGGCAGAGGAGATAGCGATCTGTGCCAGCTCGTCAGCGTTGGGCTGAGGCATCACAGCGCAGTCACCGAAGAGAAATGCTCCCTCTTCGCCATACTTTGTAGCCTTAGTAACCATGATAAAGGCACCGCTCACGACGCTCACTCCGGGCTTAGTCTTGATGATTTGGAGTGCAGGGCGAAGGACATTCCCAGTAGTGTTTTGTGCACCGGCTACCTCGCCATCAGCGTCACCCTCGACGATCATCACAGAGGCTAGGTATAGAGGGTCCTCAATCTGCTTGAGTGCCTTCTCCTCGGTCATCCCCTTGTGCTTGCGGAGCTCGTAGAGCTTCGTGGCATACTGCTCTTTGCGGGCATGCTTAGTGGGCGATACGATCTCAGCGCCACTCACATCTACCCCTAGCTCAGCGGCTTTTGCCTTGATCTCCTCCTCCTCACCGATCAAGATGAGATCTGCGACACCATCCTTAAGGATGCGCTCTGCGGCTCGGAGCGTGCGCTCCTCTGTTGCTTCAGGTAATACGATACGACGTTTGTTCGCCTTAGCATTGGCGACCAGGTTTTCTAAGATTTGCATGAGTAATTGTTCCCTTCGCTTTATGAAATTATGGTTTATGTTTTCTACTTCACAAATATACCAATATTCTACCGCCCTTATGGGTATCTCTTTATTAAAAAATTGCATGATATGCCAGATCAGATACAGTGAGCACGTTTGCTGGCAGATGCCAGTACCCATTTGTCATAAATTGTCGATCCGATGTTGTATATATCGTGCATGCAGACTCCCTGCAATTTAAGATCCGAACTCCGCTCCATCAGAGTTCCGAACTTGGAGTGAGCTAAGTTGGGAACTTCGACAACTCTAAGTTGGGAACTTAGATTTTCTAAGTTCGGGTGTCACTTCGCCGACCCTCCCGATCTTGCTCCCATAGAGGTTAGTATGAGGTCTATGTTTTCTCCCCCTCTTATCCACACTCCAGCACCCTTCCCAGTTTTTTGTGAAAGTCAACTTGTGTCTTTTTTGTAAGTAAAGCACATTGTGGCGAGCGTCGAGTGGAAAACCGAACAGCCCGAAGTGTACTTCTGTACGCTTCGGGCTGTAAGATATTTGTTGCTCAGTTACTACTGATCTGTGATGTGGATCAGTCTTTGAACTTAGCCTTGATAAACTCGCGGTTGAGCCGGGCGATGTTGGAGATGGAGATGGACTTTGGGCACTCTAGCTCGCAAGCGCGGGTGTTGGTACAGTTACCAAAGCCTAGCTCATCCATCTTAGCTACCATCTTCTTGGCACGGCGCGCAGCCTCTACCTTGCCCTGAGGTAGGAGGGCATACTGGCTCACCTTGGCACTCACAAAGAGCATGGCGGAGCCATTTTTGCACGCTGCGACACAAGACCCACACCCGATACATGCAGCGGCATCGATGGCACGCTCTGCGATGTCGTGAGGGATGGGGATCGAATTGCCATCAGGTACGCCACCGGTGTTGACCGACACGAAGCCACCAGCCTGCTGTATCTTATCGAAGGCGGTACGGTCTACCATCAGGTCGCGAATGACAGGAAATCCAGCTGATCTCCAGGGCTCGATGGTGATGGTGTCGCCCTCGTCGAAGTTGCGCATGTGTAGCTGGCAGGTGGTGATCGCCTTATCGGGGCCGTGTGGGTGCCCGTTGATATAGAGCGAGCACATACCGCAGATGCCCTCGCGACAGTCATGGTCGTAGACGATGGGCTCCTCGCCCTGGTGGATTAGCTTGTTATTGAGAATATCCAACATCTCTAGAATTGATGCACTCTGTGGCACCTTCTCTAGATCGTAGGTGACGAACTGCCCCTTCTCCTTGGCACTTCTTTGTCTCCAGACTTTCACCTTGATATTTATATCCTTATCTATACTCTTAGCCATATTTATATCAATAGTAAAAAAGGGGTTAGTTCTTATAGTTACGTAGTTCACGCTCTACAAATTCGTAGATGAGCGGCTCCTTGTGCAGGACAGGATCTTGACCCTCGCCCTTGTACTCCCAGCAGGAGACGTATGAGTAGTTCTCATCATCGCGAAGTGTCTCACCATCCTCTGTCTGGTGCTCGATGCGGAAGTGTCCTCCGCAGGACTCCTCTCTGTCGAGAGCGTCGTGAGCCATCAGCTCACCGATCTCGAAGAAGTCGACCAGGCGTAGCGCCTTGTCTAGCTCTATGTTGAGGTCGGTCTTGCTACCAGGTACCTTGACGTCGCGCCAGAACTCTTCTCTCAGCTCTTTGATCAGCTCGATACCCTTCTTTAGCCCCTCGGCATCACGTGCCATACCTACATGCTCCCACATGATCTTGCCGAGCTTCTTGTGGAGGTCATCCACAGTCTGCTTGCCCCGGATCTTCATGATCCTATCGATCTTGTCGTTGATCTCCTTTTCTGCCTGCTCAAACTCAGGTCGGTCGGTGCTAAACCTTGGCACCTGGATCTGGTCGGCCAGGTAGTTTTGGATGGTATAAGGAAGGATGAAGTAGCCATCAGCAAGACCCTGCATGAGTGCAGATGCGCCCAGTCGGTTGGCTCCGTGGTCGCTGAAGTTTGCCTCACCGATGCAGAAGAGCCCTGGGATCGTGGTCTGTAGCTCGTAGTCTACCCATAGCCCACCCATAGTATAGTGGATGGCGGGGTAGATCATCATTGGAGTCTCGTAGGGGTTGTCGTTGATGATCTTTTCGTACATCTGGAAGAGGTTGCCGTAGCGCTCTGTCACTACGTCACGACCGAGGCGCTGGATAGCGTCTGCAAAGTCGAGGTAGACAGCGTTGCCAGTACCTACCCCGTATCCGGCATCACAGCGCTCCTTTGCAGCACGAGATGCGACGTCGCGGGGAACTAGGTTACCAAAGGCTGGATAGCGACGCTCTAGGTAGTAGTCGCGATCCTCCTCCTTAATCTGTGTTGGCTCCAACTTACCTGCGCGGATGGCCTCAGCGTCCTCCTTTTTCTTTGGTACCCAGATACGTCCGTCGTTGCGGAGCGACTCGCTCATGAGTGTGAGCTTGCTCTGGTAGTCACCGTGCTGTGGGATACAGGTTGGGTGGATCTGTGCCATACAGGGATTGCCGAAGAGAGCACCTCTCTTGTGGCACTGCCATGCAGCTGAGCCATTGGACGCGATAGCGTTGGTTGTAAGGAAGAAAGCATTGCCATACCCACCAGTAGCGATGACAACAGCATGTGCGCTGAAGCGCTCTAGCTTACCAGTGACGAGGTTGCGGGCGATGATACCGCGCGCTCTGCCATCGATCATTACGAGATCTACCATCTCGTAGCGTGTGTGGAGCTCTACCTTACCCAGACCTACCTGGCGCATAAGTGCGGAGTAGGCACCGAGAAGCAGCTGCTGACCTGTGATACCTCGGCTGTAGAAGGTACGAGAGACCTGTGCACCACCAAAGGAGCGGTTGGCAAGTGTGCCACCGTACTCACGAGCAAATGGTACGCCCTGGGCTACGCACTGGTCGATGATTGAGTTGGAGACCTCAGCAAGGCGGTAGACGTTTGCCTCTCTAGCACGGTAGTCTCCACCCTTGAGTGTATCGTAGAACAGACGATAGACAGAGTCACCGTCGTTTTGATAGTTCTTAGCAGCATTGATACCGCCCTGAGCAGCTATAGAGTGTGCTCGGCGTGCGGAGTCTTGGATGCAGAAGTCCTTTACCTTAAATCCCAGCTCTGCGAGTGATGCAGCGGCAGAGGCGCCTGCCAGACCGGTACCGACCACAATGACGTCCAGTTTACGCTTATTGGCGGGGTTGACCAACTTCTGGCTGCTCTTATAGTTAGACCACTTATCTGCAAGTGCCCCCTTGGGTATTTTGGCGTCTATATTAGTTACTGACATATATCTTTTATAGGCTTAAATGTGATGTAAGATCTTACTTAATGCTGACCTAGCGTCCAGATCTGTCCTAGGCTGTCCCACAGTCCGATAGAGTGTAGGTAAAAGGCAATGGTGGTGAAGGCAAACATCACGCAGATGATGGTGGCGAACACGATGCCGATGACCTTTAGACGTTTGAACCAGATCGCATTATTGAGTCCTAGTGTCTGGAAAGCGCTCCAGAAGCCGTGGCTGAGGTGGTACCAAATAGCCACGAACCATACGAGATATAGTGCAACTATGACTGGGTCTGAAAACTTAAGTAGGATCAGCTCGTAGCCGTTATCGGATGGTGAGCCGGTCCACTCCTTGAGCTGCATCTTTGCCCAGAAGTGTGATAGGTGTAGCCCGATCATGAGGAGTACGATGACTCCGAGGACAAACATGTTTTTGGAAGCCCAGGTGACTTCACTCTTGCCGGTGATGGCATACCTATCGCTGCCACGAGCTCTGAGGTTTTGGAGGGTGAGCACGATGGAGTAGGCAATGTGGAAAATGAAGAACAAGGCGAGGATGGGTACCATGAACTGTACAAGGGCGTTGGTGCCGAGAAAGTGCGTGATCTGGTCGTACCCTGCTCGTGAAAACACCGCCACCATATTCATAGTAGCGTGGAAGAGGAGGAAGAAGACTAGACAAAGTCCAGTGACACTCATGACCACCTTCTTTCCAATAGAAGACTTAGTTAACCACATAAAGTTAATAATTAATTGTATTGAAATGAGTGTAGTAAGTAATTGTTAGGCAAAGATAAGGGTAATAACCGGATCAATCAAGAAAAAAGGCGCTATTAGGGTGTTTTTTTCTCCAATCACTACATGTAGTGGGTTGGGGCTCTTGTTAACTGCCTTTAAGGGTGTTATATTTGTATCGTAAGATCAACTCGTAGACTAGCATGCTTTTATGAGTCTTGTAGTACATACTGAGACATTGCCAAGGGGGAGAGCCATGAGGCGCCATCTTGTGGTGTATCATAGCTTTGCCATGACCTCACTGGGCGAGGTGTTGCTGGCGTCTACCGACCGAGGGCTGTGTGGGCTGCTCTTTGTCGTTAGGGGGCGTGAGCTAGCCTTTGATGAGCTTTACGGACGATTCCCAATGATTGAGCATCAATGGCAGACGGATGAGTATCAAAGAGCCGCGCTGTCGCTGCTGGAGAAGAGGGATGCCGAGGAATCACTCCATTTGCACCTAATGGGTGCGGAGTTTGAGCTACAGGTGTGGCAAGCACTGCTGGAGGTGCCGTGGGGTACAGTGGTTAGCTACAAGGAGCTGGCAGGAAGGGTGGGTAGACCTACAGCTTACCGTGCCGTCGGTCGTGCCGTCGGTGCTAATCCGATAGCGTTTATCATCCCTTGCCATCGGGTGATAGGTAGCTCTGGTAGCCTAGGCGGATATCACTGGGGTTTGGACAAAAAGGTGTCATTGCTCCAGCGTGAGTTGGGAGAGGAGCGAATGCAACAACTCCTGTGAGGATACAGGAATATTATTTTTTCTCGTATTTCTTTGGCGGTTCTACGTAAAATAACGATATTTGCTCGTATGAAACAGAAATGCGAGTAATATATGAAGCGGATTGAGCGTAAGAAGCGTCTCTCACAGGCATTTGACCACCTGAAGCTACAAGGGAGGGTCGAGTATTATGGCGATGTAGCACGTCAGATGGGTAAGAACGAGCTTACAGTGCGAGGAGCTTTTAGCCTGAAGTCCAACTATCTCTCGGAGTCTTTTTTGCATGACTTTCTTTCCACCTACAAGGGGACTTTCTCTGAGGAGTGGCTACTGGAGGGGAAAGGGGAGATGTTACTGAGCAGTGCTCCCTACTTTTCTGGTGAGATGACTAAGGAGTCGTGGCAACGGGTACAAGAGGTCATGGATCGGGAGGGGCTTAGTGTCAGGGAGTTTAGTAGTGAGATCGGAGTTAGTGAGAGCACGGTGCGACGTATCTTTCAGAATGAATCGCGACCGAAGAATAGGACCCTAGATAGGATCCTTGCGCGCTACCCCTACATTAGCAGAGAGTGGCTCTACTATGGGGAAGGGGAGGCGGTTGCCCCTGCCTATCGCATCTCACAGCCAGCTAGTGGTAAGATGCATAGCAACGCCCAGCCCTATTTGGTGAATCATACCCTTAGTGCTGTGGTGATCCCCGATGCAGCCGCTGCTGGTGCGCTTTCGGGCTATGCTGAGTCTGTACTAACTGGGCTACCGGAAGTGCAGATCCCAGTTGATCGCCCTCATAGTGGAGAGTACTTTATCTTTACCGTCAGCGGTGCCTCTATGGATGACGGCAGCATATCAGGTATAGCCGACGGTGATCTGGTGGTGGGACGACGGATTGCGCCCGAGTATTGGAGTCAGGGCTTGCATTTCCACGATTGGCGCTACTTTGTCTTTATCACCCGCTCTATGGGTCTCATAGTGAAGAGTATAGCCGATCAGGATCTGGAGCAGGGCACCATCTTATGTCGCTCTCTAAATCCTGACTATTCCGACATCACCCTGCATCTCTCGGATCTTACGGGGATTTATAACGTGGTGAGCTTGATTCGTAGAAACCTGAAGCAGTAGCCTCCTCTTGCACTTGACAAGAACTCTAAAATTTAATAACTTTACCTCGCCTTGAAGCAACAGGAATGATGATACAAGACTTTACGACAAATTCTCTAAGGAGATACCTAAGTGAGGGGGGCGGTGCAGGCTTTTTCTTAATAGCAGGGCCTTGTGTTGTGGAGAGCCGTGAGCTTGTATTGGAGGTTGCTGAGCGATTAGTTTCGATATCGCAGGAGTTAGGTATCCCGCTCGTCTTTAAGGGGAGCTTCCGAAAGGCAAATAGGAGTCGTTTGGATTCCTTTACAACCATTGGTGAGGAGCGGGCTCTCACTATCTTGGCTGAGGTGAGGGAGCACTTTGGTGTGCCCGTGCTGACTGACATCCATGAGAGTCACGAGGCAGCTGTGGTAGCACGCTTTGTCGACATCCTTCAGATCCCAGCTTTTCTATCCAGGCAGACGGACCTCTTGGTAGCAGCGGGGAAGACCGGCAAGATGGTCAATATCAAGAAGGGGCAGTTCCTCTCTCCGCAAGCGATGAGGTATGTAGCGGAGAAGGTGTCGGAGACAGGTAATGATGCCATACTTCTTACTGAGCGGGGGACGACCTTTGGGTACAATGACTTGGTCGTTGACTTCCGTAACGTCCTCGAGATGAAGGAGCTTGGTTATCCAGTAGTGGTGGATGCGTCGCACAGCCTTCAGCGTCCGAATACTCAAAATGGTGTGACTGGCGGAGATCCGCAGTATATCGAAGCGATGGCTCTAGCAGCTATCGCAACGGGCGCAGACGGTCTTTTCATCGAGACCCATCCCAGTCCTGCCTCGGCACTATCGGATGCCGAGAGCATGTTGCCACTAAGTCAGATGGAGCCCCTACTGCGCAAGGCTGTTTGCGTGAGGGCAGCTCTGAGAGAAGTGTGATGAAAGTCTAACAAAGTTAATATTATAATCGATAACACAGAAGTTATGAAACCAACATTAGTAGTACTAGCAGCAGGAATGGGCTCACGATACGGAGGGCTAAAGCAGATCGATGGTGTAGGACCTGGTGGAGGTACCATCATGGACTACTCTATCTACGATGCTGTGCAAGCGGGGTTTGGCAAGATTGTCTTTGTCATTCGCAAGGATTTTGAGCAGGACTTCCGAGAGAAGGTGGCAAGTAAGTATGTGCACCTACTGCCGGTGGAGATTGTCTTTCAGTCCATTAACGATCTCCCAGAGGGCTATACTGCACCCGAGGGGCGAACCAAGCCATGGGGAACTAATCACGCACTCATGATGGCGAAGGATGTGATCAAGGAGCCTTTTGCAGTCATCAATGCTGATGATTTCTACGGTCGTAACTCGTATGAGGTGCTGGCAGCAGAGCTCAAGCGGATGGAGAGCACCACTGGCGAGTATTGTATGGTAGGCTTTAATGTAGGTAATACGCTCAGCGACAGTGGTTCCGT
Organism: Porphyromonas sp.; assembly: GCA_030532365.1. GTDB lineage: Bacteria > Bacteroidota > Bacteroidia > Bacteroidales > Porphyromonadaceae > Porphyromonas_A. The sequence goes on along the minus strand of JAUNLH010000007.1, from coordinate 22,840 downwards.
GGCTCGTGGTGTGTGCGTTACGGATGGCAGGGGCTATCTCACCGATGTGGTAGAGCGCACTAATGTACAGCGTATTGATGGTGAAATCTGCTTCACTGACGAGCATGGAGAGAAGGTAGTGCTTGAGGAGAATACTCCAGTTTCCATGAATATGTGGGGCTTTACTCCCGACTACTTCGCTCACTCCGACGAGGCATTTAAGAAGTTCCTTGATAAGAACCTGCACAGTGAGAAGGGAGAGTTTTACATACCTACTGTGGTCAACGACCTGATAAAGAGTGGCGATGCTACCTGTAAGGTGCTCAATACCAACTCCGCATGGTTCGGAGTGACCTATGCCGCTGATCGCCCTGGTGTCGTCGAGAAACTTGCAAAGCTCACTGAGGAGGGAGCCTATCCTAAGTTCCTACTAGAGAAGAAGTGAGACAAGGAGATGTCGCTCTGCCCATGGGGGTAGATCTCATCACCCTTATGGGACCTACTGCCAGTGGTAAGACTGCTGTTGCAGCCGAGTTGGCACATCTGCTACCGCGTGGAGTGGTGCTAAGTGCCGACTCGCGTCAGGTCTACAGAGGCATGGACATTGGTACTGGTAAGGATCTTGATGAGTATACTATTGATGGTGAGGAGGTTCCCTATTATCTGATAGATATATGTGACGCTGGAGAGCGCTACAACGTCCATCGGTACAGGGAGGACTTCTTTAAGATCTACGAACAGCTTGGTCCTGAAGTGCCTAAGGTACTTTGTGGTGGCACAGGTCAGTATATCGAGACCGTCAAGGGCGGGTTTAGGATGCCCGATGCTCCAGAGAACCCTCAGTTGAGATCCGAATTAGAGCAACTCTCCACTGCATCTCTGGCAGGTCGACTATCCCAACTCAATAGTGAGGGAGTTGTAGACTGGCAAAACCGTAGACGGCTCGTCCGTGCCATTGAGGTGGAGGAGTACTTCCGCGGGCAGGGTACCGAAGTGTCGTATATCACCTATCCACCCCTCTCCGGACCTATATTCGCCATCGACGTCAGCAGGGAAGTGCGAAGAGAGAGAATTTCAGCTCGGCTGACCGCAAGACTCGAGGGGGGTATGATCCAAGAAGTGGAGCAACTCCTTGATCAGTTGCAACCTGAGCAGTTGATCTACTACGGGTTGGAGTATAAGTATGTGACAGAATACCTTACGGGGAAGTTGAGTTATGATGAGATGAAGCGCCAACTCGAGATCGCCATCCACCAGTTTGCCAAGCGACAAATGACCTGGATCAGAGGTATGGAGAGACGAGGCTTCACGATCCATCATATCAAGCCTGGCGAGAGCCCAAGAGCCACTGCAGAGGAGATCCTCTCACGTGTCATGAGCTGCGACGCCTCATGATGATCTCGCCGATGGTCACACTCCAGCCGATAGCTCCTACGGATCGAGATCCATTCGACCAGGTAGTAGAGATCTATCTGAGTTCCTTTCCCCGAGAGGAGCGACGAGAGGTCTCCAGTATGGAGTGGTTGCTAGAGCACGAAGAGAGTTACCACCTCTTAGCCATCCAAGAGAGCGATGAGACGGTGGGCATGTTTGCCTACTGGGACTTAGGGGAGACCGTCTATTTGGAGCACTTCGCGCTGGATCCTAAGTGGCGAGGAGATGGCATCGGAACGGTTGCACTCACGCAGTTGATGGAGCGCCTAGCTCCGCGTACGGTGCTCTTCGAGGTAGAGCTCCCTGAGACCGAAGTTGCCAAGCGTCGGATCGGTTTTTACGAGCGCCTACACTTCAAGCTGTGGAGAGACTTTCCCTATGAGCAACCTCCCTACAGAGCCGAGGACAGCTGGCTTCCCATGATACTTGTAACTAATGGCAGAGAGCCACATGAGGAACTTGTCGAAGAGCTTTATCGAAAAGTATACCACATTACATCAAATGGATAAAACCAACTCAGCTGAGGTAACCGCTTTTCCCTTGGTAAGTGTGTATATTTCAGGGGGATTATTGCTAACTTTGTGCTGGGGCTGTGTGGGGTAAGTTATCACTACTTTGATATTACTAACTAACATTCATAACAACATTCATGGAAGTACGCGTTAGCCGAGTTCTGAGCGAGTACTATGGGTATGCACGTCGCGAAGCAGACGAGCTGATACAGGAGGGAAGAGTGACACTCAATAGCAGACCTGCGAAGAGTGGTGATTTGGTCTCTCGAGAGGATGTAGTAGAGCTAGATGGCGTGGCGATCCCGCTGAAAGGTATCTTTCGGACGGTGAGCCGTGAGCAGGCACAAAAGAGAAGTGCTGAGCAGTTTGGAAAAGCTAAGCACTATGAGAAGCAGTACGAGGAGAACTACAATCCTAAAAGTAGAGCACTGCGAAAGGGGAGGAAAAATGAGTGGAAGAAGAGAACCGGCAAGAACACTGAATGGCTGGATGATTGAGGGAGTTTCAGCAAGAGGAAAGAGTAGTAAGGCAGGATGTTATATATAGACTGGATCAGACACACATCCCTCCAGGTGACCGGAGACATTTGTTACGGACACAGCGACATGCCTGTGTCAGACAGTTTCGAGGAGGAAGCTCAGGTCGTAAAAGAACGGCTTGCTGACCGCAAGTACGATGCCGTCTATGTCAGCCCACTCTCTCGAGCTAGACTCCTCTGTGAGTACTGTGGATACCAAGATGCTATCGTAGACCCGAGGGTCATGGAGCGCGACTTTGGTGAGTGGGAGATGCGCCGCTGGGAAGACATCTTTGCATTAGTTGAGACCTCAGAGGGTCGGCAATACGTGGGTCAGAATGGGGAGCTGCTACCTCCTAATGGTGAGTCAGAGTTTCAGCTCCTATGCAGAGTACGAGACTTCATCGAGGACCTGCGTACCAGCCGTTACCAGAGGGTGGCTGTCTTTTGCCACGGTGGTGTGATCAACTCAGCTCGCTTCTTCCATAATGACGTTGAGCTGACCAATTTATTTGCCCTCGTACCCCTCTACGGATCAATTACTACCCTCGGCTACGGCAAGCTGGAGGAGCGAGGGGTGCTTCCGCGGGGTTATTGTCGTCAGATCTAGTAGTATGGCACGTATCAAGATCATAGCAGAGGAGAGCATTCCCTATCTCAAGGGAGTTCTGGAGGAGCTGGGAAAGGTGACTTACCTCCCTAATAGTCAGTTCTCTAACGAACGTATCAAAGGAGCGGAGTGGCTAATCGTACGAAGTATCACCAAGTGCAACGAAGAGCTTCTCTCCGGGTCAGACGTTCGCCTCATTACGACTGCAACCATCGGCTTCGACCATATAGATCGAGATTACTGTAGTAGGGCGGGCATCACTTGGTTCAATGCCCCTGGGTGCAATGCTCAGAGCGTAGGGCTCTATATAGCCTCAGCTCTCTCGCGGTACAAGCTTGAGCACCCCGGAGTTGACTTCCGAAACATAGTTCTAGGCATCGTCGGGGCTGGTAATGTTGGAAAAGCGGTGCAGTGGTATGCCGAAACCCTAGGCATGCGAGTGTTGCTCAACGATCCCCCACGAGCTGAAGAAGAGGGTCCAGATGGCTTTGTCTCCTTAGCTCAGATCGCCAAAGAGTCCGATGTCATCTCCTTCCATACTCCCATCACCAGTGAGGGGCGGCACCCTACGTACCATCTTTGTGACTGGGATTTCATCTCGCGGTTGGCTAAGAAGCCAATACTGATCAACTCTTGCCGTGGTGCAGTCTTCGATACAGAGGCGGTGCTGCGAGGTATGGATGAGGGGTTGGTCCGCGACCTGATCATGGACTGCTGGGAGGGTGAGCCGGAGATCCCCATTCCTCTGATGGAGCGCTCATTCATAGCCACCCCGCACATTGCAGGCTTCTCTGCTGATGGCAAGTGCAATGGCTCCCGGACCTGTGTAGAGCACGGACTAGCGTTTTTCGGGCTCCACTCCTCGCATATCGACGAGATGCAACCCCCTGCACCAGAAGACCCTATACGAGAGCTAGCCCACTTCCTAGAGGAGGATCGGCTTGAGCACTTACTGCTCTCTATCTATGATCCGAAGGAAGTTGATCGTAAGCTCCGAGCTGAGCCACATCGATTCTCCGAACTCCGGAAAAACTATCCTTACCCTCGAGAGCCATTGGCCTATACCCTCCGTGGCAAGTCTACCCCAGAGGAGCTAGAGCGATATACCAAGCTGGGCTTTCACCATGAAGGTACTCTTACTTAATACCTACCCCAACGGAGGAGGAGCTGCTGTCGCATCTCGGCGCATGCTGGAGGCGTTGCTGGCTGTGGGCGTCGATGCGAAGATGCTTGTCGCTGGAAGTGTGTCCGGCGAGATACAAAGTGAGATCTCCGGTATCGGGGGACTCCGACATAGAGTTGCCTTCCTCACCGAGCGTCTTGGAGTCTTTGCTCAGGTACACTTTGACCGCAAGCACCTCTTTCGATATTCATCAGGCTCCAATGGGCTGGATATCACAGAGCACCCGTGGGTGCTGGAAGCTGACGTGATTCACTTGCATTGGACACAACAGGGCTTTCTCTCGCTTGAAGGGCTGCAAAGGCTACTCTCCCTGCCGGGTAAGCGCTTCTTCTGGAGCCTGCACGACCTTTGGCCCCTCACAGGAGGGTGCCATCTACCGTATCTGAGCGAAAAGAACAGCCGTACCTCATTCTGCTCCAAGTTCTTAACTCACTGCGGTGCCTGCCCCATTCTCCACTCGAAGCAGGTTAGGGACGGAGCCTACCGACAGTTTGAGAAGAAGCTACAACTACCGCTAGAGCACGTGCACTTCCTTGGTGTGAGCCGAGCTGTGATCCAGATCGCTAAGGAGTCACCGCTACTCAGGGGTGCTGAGGTCTCTCTCCTGCCCAATATGATCCCATCTGAGTTGTATGCCCCAGCTGTCCTAGACCAGGAGAGAACCGAGCGCCGTATCCTCTTTGTTGCTGCCAATCTCTCCGATCCCGTCAAGGGCTGGGATCTGTGTGAGCGGGTTTTAGAGAGTGCAGCTAGGATCTCCCCTGAGTTTGAGCGAGAAGCGCACCTCATTGCGGTCGGGAAGCTCCATGACGCCCGTCGTACTTTAGAGCGATTACCCATACGTGCCACGCACCGCCTCCACTGCTCGAGCCAGGGTCTGATCCAGCTATACCAGACTGCGACACTCACCCTCTCCACCTCTCGCTATGAGACCTTTGGGCAGACGCTCATCGAGAGCATCGCCTGCGGTACACCGGCACTCTCATTTTCCGTTGGTGGCACCCCCGATATCATTGATCCTAAGCGGGGTAACGGACAGCTAGTACCTCCCTACGACATAGAGGCGATGGCAGAGCAGATGGTGCTCCTATCAGAGCTCCACCGCAACATTGATAGAATGGCAATTTCGCAAACAATTCTTCAATTTCACACTACCAATGTCGCGTCATTGCTGTTAAAACTTTATGAAGCATAGATCGGAGTCGCGTTATTTTTTCTATTGAGCCATAAATTATCGCTTATCCTCTTCTTTTTTATAAAATAAAAGGGTAAATTTGAGCGCATTTAGGAGAAAAAAGCATTATGGACGAACTGACATTTAAGGATCTCTTCGGCGATAACCCCAAGAACTTACAGTATAAGCGACGAATCGTTGAGCACATCATTGAGAATGGCCCCAACACTTTGCCATTTCTCTCCAAGGTGCTGGATATCAGTGTGCCGACGACGAGTAAGCTTGTCAATGAGTTAATGGACGTAAAGCTGCTGAAAAACTATGGTAAGCTAGAGACCACGGGAGGTCGCCATCCCTATCTATATGGTCTTAATACCGAGGGCTTTTACTTCCTCGGGGTGGACATGAGCAATACCGATGTCTCAATCATCCTGATCAACCTCGTGGGCACTCAGATCCAAGAGGAGATGAATATCCCCTTTAAGTTTGCCAATACAGAGGAGTGCCTTGAGGAGCTATGTCGCATCATCAACGACTTTATAGACAATAAGTGCACTGTCCCACGCAAGGAGATGGTAAGCATAGGGATCAATGTCTTTGGTCGCATCAATCCTACAACAGGCTACAGCTATACCAACTTCAACTTCTGGGATCGACCACTAGCTGCTCATTTTACCGACGAATTGGGCATCCCCACCTTTATTGATAACGATACTCGAGCATCAGCGTTTGGCGAGTACATGATGCACTACAGCCATGAGGGTAAGAAAAATCTACTCTTCATCAATGCCACTTGGGGGCTAGGTCTGGGGCTTATCATCGATGGAGAGCCATACAATGGCAAGTCGGGCTTCAGTGGGGAGTTTGGGCACATACATGCTTATAAAAATGAGATTCTATGCCACTGCGGTAAGAAAGGGTGCTTAGAGACAGAAGCCTCCGGCTCTGCAATGCTGCGAAAGTTCAAAGAGCGTGTCGAGGCAGGTGACAACTCCATCCTACTTGACCCGATGGGGCCCTATAAGCTCACACTGGATGAGGTGACGATGGATGACCTGATCGATGCCACGCAAAACGAGGACATTCTCTGCATCGAGATCCTCGAGGATATCGGAGAGAAGCTAGGGCACCATATCGCTAGCTTGATCAATATCTTTAACCCCCATGTGGTGGTCATAGGAGGACCAATGGCAGGCACCGGCATCTATCTGATACAGGCACTTCGCGGTGCCATACGTAAGTATTCGCTCAATATGGTCAACCAGGACAGTGAGCTGAAGCAGTCACTACTGATGCGGTATGCTGGCGTTATGGGAGCGTCGCTATTGGCGCGAAAGAAGTCGCTGGCTAGGCTCAGGGAGATCGACTAACTCCTATCTCTGATCTCTTACCAACTGGAGCTTAGTCCTCTTTCTTACTCAGTCGCTTCAGCATCTCAGGGCACTTCTCGAAGTATTTGAGAGCGTCCTTAGCTGCATTTTGGTGCGCTATCTTCTTGTTGGTTCCTACCCCAACTGTCAGCCGCTGAAATGGGCTTCCCACTTGTATTTCACTGCGGTGGAGGATGTTGTACTTAGGGTGCGGACGACTATCGAGGTGTACAAAGCGGTATGGGATCTTCTGGCGTTGCATGAGGATGATAAACTCTGTCTTGTAGTCCTCCTCCTGATAGTAGACCCGCTTCACATTGTCCTTAGATACAACGATGTGCTTCTTCACAAACCTCTCCGCCTGTCTGTAGCCTTGATCTAGGTAGATGGCACCTACCAGCGCCTCCAGAGCATTGCCTAGGGCGTTTGAGCCTGAGAGCTCGAGCGAGGTCTCGTCGTAAAAGAGGTAGCCCTCCAGCCCCAGGCGAGACGCTACGCCATTGAGGTGGTTGCGATTTACAAGGTGAGACCGCCGATTGGTGAGCACTCCCTCGGGCTCCTCTGGGTACATCATGTAGAGCGCAGTGCCTACAATACTCGAGAGCACAGCATCGCCGAGAAACTCCAGCCGTTCGTTGTGTGGTGGCGCTTCGCACTCACCCTCCGCTCCCCTGTAGCTTTTGTGAGTCAGAGCCTGGACGTAGAGCTGTAAGTCATCCGGTTCCTTCCCTATCAGTTCCTTTATAAAAAGAGAAATGGTCTTGTCGGCTTCTTGGTTCGTTTTAGCACCTCCGAACCACCTCCGGCAAGACCATTTCTTATTAAGACTCAATGTCATAAGATGCCTTCCTTGGCAATAGACTTTACTCCTCTAGCTTTTTGAAGATTACAGAAGCGTTGTGCCCTCCAAAGCCAAATGTATTGGAGAGAGACACACGTATTGGGCGCTCCTTCTTGGTGTTAAATGTAAAGTCGAGCTTATAGTCGATCTCAGGATCCTTGTCCTCCTCGTCATGGTTGATCGTAGGTGGCACCACACCCTCCTCGATCGCCTTGACACTTGCGATTGCCTCTACAGCGCCAGCCGCGCCGAGTAGGTGCCCAGTCATCGACTTGGTAGAGCTGATGCTTAGCTTGTAGGCATGCTCGCCAAAGACCTCCTTGATGGCAAGCGCCTCGCTCAGGTCACCCACGGGGGTGGAGGTACCATGGACGTTGATGTAGTCTACCTCCTCAGCCTTTAGCCCAGCGTCCTCGAGCGCATTTTTCATCACGAGCTTAGCACCAAGCCCGTCGGGGTGCGAAGCTGTCAGGTGATAGGCATCGGCAGATAGCCCCACGCCTACTAGCTCGGCATATATCTTAGCTCCGCGCGCCTTGGCATGCTCGTACTCCTCAAGGATTAGCGCACCGGCGCCCTCGCCGAGTACAAATCCATCTCTGCTGGCACTGAATGGTCGAGAAGCTCCTTGTGGGTCATCGTTGCGGGTTGAGAGTGCATTGAGTGAGTTAAAACCACCGATACCTGTGATACTTACAGCTGCCTCAGCTCCTCCTGTGACCATCACATCTGCCTTATTCAGCAGGATCATGTGGTAAGCATCGATGATCGCATTGGTGCCAGAGGCACAAGCGGATACGGTCGCATAGTTGGGACCATGGAAGCCATGCTCGATACTTATGTGTCCGGCTGTGATATCTGCGATCAGCCTAGGGATGAAAAAGGGGCTGAAGCGTGGCCCAGACTCAGGGTTATAGTCTCTTACCTCCTGCTCAAAGGAGGCGATACCTCCCACACCGCTGGTAAAGATGACCCCAACACGATTCCTATCGACCTGAGCCTCTAGGATACCGGCATCGTTGAGGGCCTCCTTAGCACTGAGCAGACCAAACATAGCATAGCGGTCATAGCGACGCTGAGCCTTGCGGTCAAAGTGGTCGCTAGGATCGAAGTCCTTAACTTCGCAGGCAAATTGGGTCTTAAACTTTGAGCAGTCAAATAGCGTGATGGGTGCGGCTCCACTCTCTCCATTTTTCAGAGCTTCCCAAGTGGAGGGAACGTCATTACCTAGGGGAGTGATCGCTCCTAGACCAGTCACTACAACTCTTCTTTGCACCATTTCTATATAGCCTTAGTTGATGATGTTTATATTCTCAAGTATCTGTGGCAAGCCACTCATCGCATTGCCACTACCTCTCTCCGGGTGGGCGTTTTGGACTATGATCCGAATAAAAAAGGGAGAGGGCTCATGAGCACACCTCTCCCTAGTTGTTTATTACATCTGGAGATGGACTTACTTAAGAGCAGCCTCAATGTGCTCGTAAGCGTCAGCAACAGTCTGGATCTGCTGTGCCTCGTCGTCCTCGATCTTGATGTCAAAGACCTTTTCAAACTCCATGATCAGCTCCACGGTATCGAGAGAGTCTGCACCAAGGTCGTTGGTGAAGCTAGCCTCCGGAGTGATCTCTGACTCGTCAACACCTAGCTTATCAACAATGATCTCTTTTACCAATGATTCAATTTCCTTCTTGTCCATAATTTTTAAAGTTTCAATCTTACTTTCAAAACTAGTTCATCCTCAATTCTGCCACAAAAGTACCTAATGCTCACCATAATCTGATACCTATGCGTGGCAAATATAATAGGAATACGGCACATGAGCAAATAAAGTGTGCCCTTTTAACCAATTTAAGTAGGTTTGACACCTGTTATTAGTTGTTCCCGAGACCAGATTGGAAGTAAATCATGCTCTGCATGGCATCTTGGTGCCAGCTCCGGAGGTGATGAAAAGGAAGTTCCGAACTCAAAAAATCTAAGTTCCCAACTTAGAGTTGTCGAAGTTCGGAACTTAGATACATCGAAGTTGGGAACTTAGAATTTTTTAGTTCGGGTCTCGGATTTCTGGAGGTTGGGATCTCTCTTTTGTATAAGTGCCTTTTCTTTGATTGTGTTGCTCCCATTCTCGTATCGCCTGCATTGTCTCGAGGGCTTAGAAATGATGGGGATAATTAGTAATCCTTATGACACCATTGCTCTTCGCAATCTCCAAAATATGGTATATTTGTCACCAGTGTAATACAACGCAGAGACACAAGACTTAGGCTTATGTGGAGCATTCCATTGATCATATTTGTACTGTTGCCCTTGTACTTCATCATCCGGATTTATCTCCGTCATCAGGAGACGATCAAGAAGGTCTATAGGCTACGAAAGGAGCAGCAGGCTGCAGCGGAGAGAGAGCGAGAGGAGCGCGAGCGGCGTGAGAGAGTGCGACGCACTACCGATCCTGACCAGACCACCGTGGAGCGGATCCAGGATACTTCGGTAGATCTCGATGGGGGTGAGTACGTCAATTACGAGGAGTATCACGAATAGCCCCCTCCACTATCTTTAATGATTGGGAGCGATGGCGCCTCTCCTCTATCTAGGAGGTCATGCGCCGCAGATCATCAAGGCAGAGCCGATGGGCTCTGCTTTTCTTTTGTCGGTAGGCGCCATTGCGGGGGAGGGGAAGGACTCCCTCAGATGGGGGAGAAATGGGGTGTCTCTCCCCCATAGTTGGTACTTATGGTGTACAATCTACCGACTATAAGGGATGGTGGTGAGTGTATGACATTGATACCTTTGTCGTACGGTTTTTCTACATAATATTTACAGATCATTTCACAATAGAGAGCTTATGAAGTTTCATCAAAGAGTAGCTAAAGTTATTACAATTCTTGCCTTGGTATTATCCCCCTTGACTTCCATCAATGCCTCCAATGCCCCGACGACCGAGGGAGTGGAGCAGGTAACAGATGCCAACATCGTAGGGCACGTCCTCGACAAGACCACGAGGGAGCACTTGATGGGCATTGTCGTCCGCATCAAGGATACCCCTTATGGGACGACGACCGATAGCTCAGGGCACTTCTACTTGCGCAACCTCAAGCCAGGGACTTATACCCTAGAGGTGTCGGGCATTGGATATCAAACGGTTACGAGAGAGATTACTGTCCTCGAGCAAACGACTATAGAAATAAACGTGGAGCTGGAGGAGGATGTTTTTAACCTCCATGAGGTAGTGGTGTCCTCTAATAGGCAGCAAACACTCCGCAAGCATGCTCCCACCCTTGTAAGTGTCATAGATGCGCAAGCGTTTGAGGCTGCCAACGCCACCAACCTTGCGCAGGGGCTCTCGTGCCAGCCTGGGATTAGGGTCGAGAATAACTGCCAAAACTGTGGATTTAATCAAGTGCGCATCAATGGCTTAGATGGGAGGTTTTCGCAAATACTCATCGATAGCCGTCCTATCGTAAGTGCCCTGGCTGGCGTCTATGGTTTGGAGCAGATCCCCACCAACATGATAGAGCGTGTAGAGGTCGTGCGGGGAGGAGGGTCGGCCCTCTACGGCTCTAGCGCCATTGCGGGTGTCATCAATATTATCTCGCGAGAGCCGGTAGCCAATCGATTTGAGGCATACGAAAACCTCATACTCACAGGTCTTAAGAAGCCTGACAATACGATAGGATTTAACGCTTCTGTTGTAGGGGCAGATGGTCGTATTGGGGGTACTGTATTTGGTCAAGCCCGTGACCGCAGTGCCTGGGATGCCAATGGAGATGGCTTTAGCGAGATAGGTAAGATCAGTGGTAGATCCTTGGGTGCGCATGGCTTCTTGAGGCTGTCAGAGTACGACAGGCTCACAGGTGAGCTGCACAGTATACAGGAGTACCGCAGAGGAGGTGACCGACTAGACCTCCCCGTGCATGTAGCTGCAGTAGCGGAGCAGACCGACCATACGATCTACAGTGGTAATATCAAGTGGGATCATAGCTCCCGTAGCCTACTCCACCGACTTCAGATTTTTGCTTCGGGGCAGGTGGTCAAGCGTACCAGCTATTATGGGGGTATCGGGGAGGAGCATGTCGGTAATTTGGGCTATATCCCTAAGGAGGAGTTTGGTACCAACTTTGGCAATACTACCGGGAAGACCTTTCAAGGAGGTCTCCAGTACAACTATGACTGGGAGACAGCCCCGATGGCACCTATCAAGTTTTTGGCAGGCTTGGAGTACGCCTATGATAGCCTCTACGACGTCATGCCGATCCGTGCTTGGGAGAAGGATGGTGCAGGCAACTCGCTCAATCCTCCGATTGACCAAACGATACACAACCTCAGTCAGATAGTACAAGCTGAGTGGGGCAATGAAGAGTGGGCGCTCCTCTTGGGCACCCGCATAGATGAGCACAATAAGATACTGGGTAGATCGGGTGGCATGCGTCCCATCATCAGCCCACGAGCCACTCTTAGGTACAACCCATCAAGCCGTGCCAACTTTAGGGCAAGCTACGCTAAAGGGTTCCGAGCCCCTCAGGTATTTGATGAAGACTTACATGTGGGTGTGGTCGGTGGAGAAGCCCAGCGCATCTACAACATCCCTGACCTTGACCCCGAGGAGAGCCACAGTATCAGTCTTAGCGCAGATACCTACTTTAATTTCGGGGAGCTCCAGTCCAATATCCTTGTAGAGGGCTTCTATACCAAGCTGATAGGCGCCTTTACTAATGTGGAGCGGATAGGTATTCCGGATCTAGGCTTCCAAGTCTTCGACAGAGTTAATGGCTCTAGTGCTCATGTATATGGGATGAATTTTGAAGCTAAGCTCAACTGGCAGAGGCTCAACATCCAAGGGGGGCTCACGATAGCCCGTAGTCTGTGGGACGAAGCTCAGGAATGGGGCAGCCGCACACTTCTGACAGGAGAGGATCCGGAAGCCCCTAAAGAGATAAACACGCTACAGGAGCATGGGCCTGAGCGACTAGAGGGGTTTGACCTAGAGAAAGGGGAAATCGCAATGACCACCAAGCAGATGATCCGCACACCCAATCTCTATGGTTACCTCACCGCAAGGTACAATCCGATCAATCCGCTTAATATCGTATTGTCTCTCAATTATACCGGTAAGATGTATGTCCCCCATGTGGTCACAGTGGGGCAGATGGCTGAGGTGAATGATATCGAGCTGGTACAGAAGGGACTGCGACCCCAAACCTCCCATCTGGAGGTGGCGCCTCGTTGGGACAGGCTAGAGGAGACACCGGATTACTTCGACTTAGGGGCAAAGCTGAGCTATGACTTTAAGGTCCTCAATACCACTACCATACAGGTGTATCTCGGGATGTATAATATCCTCAACTCTTTCCAAAAGGACTTTGATGTCACCGGCAGTCGAGATAGCGGATACATCCATGGTCCTACTACTCCTCGCTCCGTCTACTCAGGCATCAAGATAATGCTCTAAGCCATGTGAGAATATAGGGTTTTTATTACTTTTTTGTGGTCCAATCCGTCCAGCAGTGTCGAACAAGCGGGCGGGTTGGACTGTTTCTCCTACAGAAGAAGTCTTGGTATTAGAGAAGAAAGAGAGGTAAGATATGGCAAGAGTAGTGGAACAGCTATTTACCGTCACCGGTATGAGCTGTGCAGGGTGTGTAGGGGCTGTACAGGATATACTATCCAAGAGCCCAGGTGTAGAGCTTGCGGAGGTCAATCTCCTTGAGGGGCGTACGCGTGTCCGCTACAATCCTCAGGTGACCTCGCCCGAGGAGCTTCAGCGTGCAGTCAGAGCACTGGGCTATGATATGCTGATCCAGGAGTCGGCAAGGGAGCGAGAGTCACAAATGCAAGCGGAGAGCAGGCGGGCGTTGTATCTTTTGAGGGTAAAGCTAGCGGTCACGATCCTACTGGCGCTCCTCATCATGTCGCTAGGGATGTGGCACGACTCCATGGGTCTCTCTGCAAGGAGTGCCAACTGGATCAACTGGGTGCTCGCTTCAGTCGTCTACTTTTATGGCGGTGGAGGGTATCACAAGCGGGCTCTGAAGCAACTGAGCAAGCGAACCTTCACGATGGATGTGCTCATCAGTCTCAGTACCAGTGTTGCCTACTTCTTTAGCTTCTCTCGGCTATTCTTTGAGGAGGGGAGCCCTGCCGATCAGCTCTTTGGTACCTCTTACTTCGATATTGTAGGTATGATCTTCTCCTTTGTGCTTCTGGGTAAGTACATTGAGGAGCGGGCTAAGCAACAGACGCAAGATGCACTGCATAAGTTGATAGGTCTGGCTCCGGAGCGGGCTTTGGTGCGACTTGAGGGGGGCGAGCTTGAGGAGCGACCTGTGGAGGAGCTGCAGGTGGGGGACGTGGTACAGCTACGGCAGGGGGACCGTGTGCCGGTAGATGGGATACTCCTAGAGCGAGGTAGCTTCGACGAGAGTAGCATCACGGGGGAGCCAATACCGTATGATAAAGTGGCTGGAGACGAGGTATTTAGTGGCACGGTAGCGGTAGGAGGTGCCACCACCTTTAGAGTTACAATGGTTGGCGATGAGACGCTGCTTGGGCGCATAGTGGAGGCGGTACGCAAGGCACAGGCATCTAAGGCCCCGATACAACGGCTGGCGGATCGTATCTCAGGGGTATTTGTGCCGGCGGTATTGGCAGTCGCCCTTCTGACACTGCTGGGGTGGGGGCTTCTCTCTAGCAGTGCTACCCCGTGGCTTCATGGGCTTTACTTTGCTGTGACGGTGCTGGTCGTCGCTTGTCCATGTGCCCTTGGGCTAGCTACGCCCACTGCTATTAGTGTGGCGATGGGTAGGGCATCGGGGATGGGGTTACTCATCAGAGATGCCTCTGCGTTGGAGCTCCTCTCTAAAGTGACTGACCTGATTTACGACAAGACTGGCACACTCACGGTCGGGGCTCCTACGATCACCGGTGAGCTGTGGCTCGAGCGGTCGGAGCAAAACATATCTCTGCTTGTGACAGCAGAGGAGCATACCAGTCATCCCCTAGGTCGTGCCCTAGTCGAGGCTTACCGGAGTGAGAGGAGTCCTCAGTACCAACTGATTCAGATAGAGGAGGTAGCAGGAGGAGGATTGCGCTTTGTCTACAATGGCAAGGAGTACAAGATTGGGAACCGTGGATTTGCCAAGATCGATGACAGCAACGAGGAACTCATCAGCTTTGAAGAAGCGCATCCGCAGAGCACTCTTAGCTACTTTGTCTGTGAGGGAGAGCTATTAGCGGTCTTCGCCTTAGACGATACCCTTAGAGCTGAGGTGCCACAGGCGCTCCACCAGCTGAGAAGCGACCTTGGGCTACAACTCCACCTGCTGTCGGGTGATAGGGAGGTGCGTGTGGCTCACTTTGCAGATCAGCTGGGCATCAAGCAGGCGTCAGGTGGGCTCTCCCCGCTTGATAAGAAGGCTTATATTGAGCAGTTGCAGAGCGAGGAGAGGGTAGTCGCAATGGTAGGAGATGGGATCAACGACTCTCCGGCCCTCGCAGTGGCAGATGTGAGTGTTGCCCTAGGCAGCGGCAGTGACATAGCAAGCGATGTGGCGATGCTTACGAGCATCAGCGACTCCCCCTTTGCTGTGGAGCGCGCCATCAAGCTATCGAAGCGTACGGTGAGGATCATTAAGGAGAACTTCTTCTGGGCTTTCTGCTACAACATTGTAGCGATCCCTATCGCGACGGGGCTGTTGTATCCACACGTCGCTCTTTCACCTGTGATAGGTGCAGCAGCGATGGCAGGTAGCTCTATCATCGTTGTGCTGAATAGCTTACGTCTGAGGCGGTAGTGCTTTTGCTTAGAGGATGATGAGCGAGAACGCCATCAGAGCCATACCTAAGACCACACCGAGGATAGAGTGGTGGTGCTTGCCATACTTGGCGGCTGTGGGTAGGAGCTCGTCGAGAGATATATAGACCATGATCCCTGCAATCACTGCATTGAGGCACGCCATGAGGGTGTCGTTGAGGATAGGTGCGAGGATAAGGTAACCTACAAGGGCTCCTATTGGCTCAGCGAGCCCGGAAGCAAAGGAGGTCCAGAATGCCTTTTTCTTATCTCCTGTAGCGTAGTAAATGGGGATGGAGACCGAAATGCCCTCGGGGATGTTGTGGATAGCTACAGCGATGGCAATGGGTATCGCCACCCCGATGGATTTAAGTCCGCTGAGGAAGGTCACCATGCCCTCTGGAAAGTTGTGGATAGCAAGGACGAGGGCAGTGATGACTCCCACGCGCTTGAGATCGGCATGCTCTAGCGGTTTCTTGCTTACTTTTGCATCTTCTACTCCCAGTGGCTCGTGTGGATTTTCCTTCTCCGGGACAAGGAAGTCGATGAGCATGATGAAGAGAATACCGGCAAAGAAGCTAAGTACGGTATATACCTGACCTACAGTCTCTCCAAACTGAGAAGCGAGGTCGGTGAAGGCAATGGCTAGCAGCTCTACGAAGGAGATATAGATCATCACCCCAGCTGAGAGTCCGAGCGATACGGATAGCAGGACCTTATTGGTCTGCTTTGACAAGAATGCTATGGCACTACCAATGCCGGTGGAGAGACCCGCTAGGAGGGTCAGTCCGAATGCAATTAACACTTGATTATCCATGGATTATCTCTGTTTCAGCACTCTGCTGTATGATGGGGATTACCTGCTCTAGAGCGACACCTCTGGAGCCTTTGAGTAGTATCGTAGATCCGCTGGGGATGGGATGCGACTTGAGGTATTCGCTGAGTTCTTGTACGTTGTCAAATGCAGGGTAGGCGGGGGCTTGTTCTGTGGCGGACTTGAAATCCTGCCCCACCAAGATCGGAGTAATGGTGGGGTGTTCCTCCAGCCATCTGATGATCTGAGCATGCTCCTTGTGTGATGCTTCGCCCAGCTCTCGCATCTCGCCAAGTATCGCGATCTTGTGTGGGCTATTCCAGTGGGAGAGCCCTTCGAGTGCCACCTGCATGCTCGAGGGGTTGGCATTGTAGGCATCTACAATCAGGGTACTCCCGTTTGCCAGCGATAGGAGCTGAGATCTATTGTTGGAGGGATGGTAAGACTCCAGCGCCTCCTTAGTCTCTGTGAGCGATACTCCCAGCAACGCTCCTACAGAGGCGGCAGCTAAGGCATTCATCAGATTGTAACCTCCGACGAGCTGTGTCTGTACTTCCAGCCGCTCTCCCTTCCCTTGTAGCGCCAGCCTTAGTGTCGGCTCTGCTTGGATCAATGTAGCGGTCACGTCTCCCTCTCCATTGCCATAGCGGTAAGGCGTCTTATCGCTCCACCGGGCGCTCAGGAGTGGGTCCTTGGCATTGAGCAGGTAGCGACCTCCGTGCTCTAGGAGATAGGTAGGTAGTTCGCTCTTAGCATCGAGGATGCCTGCTTGGGAGCCGAAGCCCTGCAAGTGCGCCAACCCGATATTGGTAATCAGTCCTATGGTGGGCTGAGCCAACTGTGATAGAAGGGCGATCTCACCTGGACCGCTGGCTCCCATCTCGATGATCGCAACTTCGTGCTCAGGACGGAGCCGTAAGAGGGTAAGCGGTACCCCGATGTGGTTGTTTAGGTTGCCTTGTGTCGATAGCACGCGATACTTACGACTCAGTACCGCGTGTGTCAACTCCTTGGTTGTGGTCTTGCCGTTGGTGCCGGTGATAGCTACCACGGGGAGAGCCATCTGGCTGCGGTGGTAGCGAGCCAGTTCTTGCAGAGCTGCCAGAGTATCAGGTACAAAGAGGCAGCGCTTGTCCTGCGCTGCTAGTTCAGCTCGAGATACAACTGCGTAGGCAGCGCCCTCGGAGAGTGCCTGCAGAGCAAAGTCATTGCCATCGAAGCTCGGACCCGATAGCGCGAAAAAGATTACGCCATCGCGGATCTTCCGACTATCGGTAGAAACCTCAGGGTGCTCGAGGTAAAGAGCGTATAGAGTTCGAAGATCTGTTGTTTCCTGCATATCTGCAAAAATAATATTAAATTTGGAGGCAGAGAAACGCTTTCCCTACATTTAACAAAACATGAATACAGACCAACACTTCACTCTCAACCTACGTGGTAAGATCTATGACCTTACCGAGGAGCCCCTCGTGATGGGTATCCTCAATCATACACCTGACTCATTTTATAGTGGAAGTCGCGTGAAAACCCTTGACGAGGTGCGTAGGCGCGCCGATCAGATAGTCAACGAAGGCGGAAAAATCATAGACATTGGTGGCTACTCCAGCCGACCTGATGCTACTGAGGTATCTATGGAAGAGGAGTGGATGAGGGTGCAGGAGGCGGTGAGTCTCGTGAGGAAGGACCACCCAGATATCCCTATCAGTATCGACTCCTTCCGGTCTGAGGTGGTACGGAGAGCGATCCTTGAGGAGGACGCAGATGTAATCAACGATGTCTCGGGTGGTATCATCGATCCAGATATGCTCGCAACTGTCGCAGAGCTCAATGTCCCATATATCCTGATGCACATGCGGGGTACTCCTAAGACTATGCAGAGCCTCTGCGAGTACTCAGGTCCTATCACTGATGCAGTTATCAACGAACTTTTACCCACTATCCGTCGGCTCAAAGAGCTTGGTTTGAGGGATGAAAATATCATCCTCGACCCAGGCTTCGGTTTCAGCAAGAACACTGATCAAAACTACGAACTTATGGCTCACCTAGATCAGTTCTTAGAGCTCCCCTATCCACTTCTTGTAGGGATCAGTCGCAAGAGTATGATCTTCCGCTTCTTTGGCACCACACCTCTCGAGGCGCTCAACGGCACCACGGTCCTCAATACATTCGCACTTCTCCGCGGAGCGCATATCATCCGGGTCCACGACGTACGTGAGGCTGTCGAGGCCGTTGCTATTACGCAAAAATTAAAAGGATAAGTAGGAAACAATAAAAAGTATGGGCTGGCTTCCCTTTTCATTCATAGATCTGCTGGACATCATAGTGGTAGGTTTCCTACTCTACTATGTCTACGATACTCTGCGGAAGTCGGGTAGCGGTAGCCTCTTCATTGGGATTGTCGCCTTTCTCTTCCTCTGGGTGCTGACCTCGCGGGTTCTCAACATGCGCATCCTCGGAGGCTTTATGAATACGCTGATGAGTGCGAGTATCTTCATCCTTGTGCTGCTCTTCCAGGATGAGATAAGGCGCTTCCTCAATATGCTGGGCTCCACACAGCGCTGGCAGTTCCTTCGGAAGATCTTCAAGCCCGACCGAGATGAAAAGGAGACCCGCCTCTCAGGTCAGGTCGCCATGCTTACCTTTGCTTGTACCAATATGGCACGAAAGAAGACTGGCGCGCTCATCGTCATAGAGGGAGAGACTAGCCTAGATACCTACATACATACTGGGGAGCTGATCAATGCAGACATCAACTCTCGGCTCATCGAAGCCCTCTTTTTCAAGAACTCCCCGCTCCACGACGGCGCTGTCATTATCCGAGGTTTTAAGGTGGTCGCTGCTGGGTGCATTCTACCCGTAGCGCAGGACAGTGAGATCCCAAAGGAGATGGGGTTACGCCATAGATCGGGGCTGGGAATGTCGCAGCAGACAGATGCGCGTGTCATCGTCATCAGTGAGGAGCGAGGCAAGATCTCACTCGCCTATCGTGGAGAGCTGATAGCCAATGCGGACAGTGAGCAGTTGCAGAAGTTCCTCTCTCCCACCTTCAGCGACCTTGCTGACATAGGAGAGCTCGCCTCTGCCACAACTAAGTTATAAGGTCATACCATGGAAGCTCAATATATCTACAATCTCAGCATACACTGCGATCCCTCTTGCGCTCAGGATGTCCTCTACTACGTCCAAAAAGTACTCCTGCCCCAGTGGCGCGAGTACCCGTACTGGCACGAAGGGAGACTGCTGCGTGTGCACCTACCAGCAGCGGTACAGACCGAAGAGATGGCGATCTCGTATGCACTCCAGTTTGTAGCTGACACGCTGGAGCCATTAGAGACCTTTGACCACGAGTCCGATCCGAGCATCCAGCGGATTCGAGAGGTATATGCCGATCGGGTGCTCTTCACCTCTACAATTCTCTCAGTCATAGGATGATGAGCGACCAGATCAATCGAGCCGAGGGGTACCATATCCCGGTGCTATTGCATGAGACGATAGAGCAGCTTATCAGCGACCCCGACGGCATCTACATCGATGCTACTTTTGGCGGAGGGGGGCACTCACGAGAGATTCTCAAGCACCTTGGCGAGGGGGGACATCTCTTTGGGGTAGACCAAGATGCCGATGCGGAGGCAAACTGTGATATAGAGGACGATCGCTTCACCTTTGTTCGCTCCAACTTCCGTTACATCCCGCACTTCATGGACTTCTATGGTATCGACCAGGTGACTGGTATCTTGGCAGATCTAGGAGTCTCTAGCCATCACCTTGATGACGAGGAGCGAGGCTTCTCCTTTCGCTTTGATGCTCCCCTCGATATGCGGATGAATCAGTCTGGAGGAGCGACAGCTAGAGTGCTGATCGCTACAGTGAGCGAGGAGGAGCTAACCGGTATCCTGCGCAACTATGGTGAGGTGCGCCAGCCACATAAGTTGGCAAGGCTCATCAAGGCAAGTAGTGATGCCGGCAGGCTTCAGACGATACAAGACCTCCTCGATACTATACGCCCCGTCCAGCCAGAGCACGACAAGCGTGGTCTGGCAAAGGTGTTTCAAGCAATTCGCATTGCGGTTAACGACGAGATGGGAGCCCTAGAAGATCTACTGCGAGGTGGCTGTGAGCTCTTAGCTCCAGGCGGTCGCTTCTGTGTGATCACCTACCATTCGCTCGAAGACCGTCCGACCAAAAACTTCTTTCGTACCGGTCATACCGATGGGAGTCGTGAGACTGACCTATATGGCCGACTGATAGCTCCTATGGAGCCCTTTACACGCAAGCCCATCACTCCTTCGGAGCAGGAGATAGACATCAACCCGCGTGCCCGCTCGGCAAAGCTCCGCACTGGGGTCAAGATCTCACAAAGCTAGGACGATCCGTAAGGGCTATGGATCTAAGCGATAGTGCCTTATCTATTGATGAGGCTCATGAATTCTTCACGAGTACGAGCATCCTCAAAGGCTCCAGTGAAGTCGCTGGTAGTGGTGATGGAGCCTTGCTTCTGTACTCCCCTCATCTGCATACACATGTGTTGTGCTTCGATTACAACCATGACTCCCAGCGGGTTAAGTGTCTTTTGGATACACTCCTTGATCTGTGTCGTCAGGCGCTCTTGCACTTGCAGACGTCGAGCAAAGATATCCACCACACGGGGTAGTTTGCTCAGCCCAGTGATATACTTATTGGGGATATAAGCGATGTGCGCCTTGCCATAAAAGGGGAGTATGTGGTGCTCACAGAGGGAGTAAAAGCCAATGTCCTTGACGATAACCATCTGTTGGTACTTCTCTTCAAACATCGCCGACTTCAGCACCTTCTCTGGGTCTTGTTTGTACCCCTGTGTCATGAAGCGGAGTGCCTTTGCCATGCGCTGTGGGGTCTTGAGCAAACCCTCACGCCCAGCATCTTCTCCAAGGAGAGTGAGTACCTCCTTAAGGTGAACCGATAGTTGATCTACAATTGCCTCCTCTTCGCTCTCCTGTATGATCTCTGCGAAGTAGGGGTTGTTATGGTGTGACATTGAGGATTATTCTTTAGTTATCTAGGGATTTTAATGGTGGTCCGTACGACGTACATCTCTTTGGCAAAGGCAGGAAACTCCTTCTGCAGAACCTCCATGCTCTCACGTGCTTCTGCCATATCTATAAATGCGCCCACTCTCAGACGCCAAAATGGAGCATCATACTCTACGGAGACCTCCATGTCCGGAAAGGCATCACGCACCTGCTCTGCACGCGAGCTGGCGACACCGCGGCTACGGTTGTTATTGCCGCTATACATCTGCACACGATACCCCTCCAGCACTGCGAAGTCACCCTCTATCCTGGCACCTGCTAGGGCGGTCGATGGGGTGGTGATCCGCATGGCTATCTGTGGGCTTTGGAAGATACGCACCATTCCCAGCCCCATGATAGGGCTCTCCAGTGCTTCTAGGATGCTCTTCTGCCCCATTTGCGATGGCGTCTGCGCCACGGCACCTGTCGTCATCACAGACGCAAGGAGTACAAAGAGCGAAGCTATGATCGTTAAACCTTTTGTTTTCATACCACAAAGATAGCTAGAAAAGCTCATTTATCATCTTTATCTTTGTGCTAAGATACAGACTTTACACTTTATAAGACGAAGAGATGAAAAAACAACTGTTGACGCTACTCCTCCTATCGCTCCTTCCGACTCTAACTCTCTCAGCACAGGAGGCAAGCACTCCCGAGGTCGAGGCTACGCTTGCTCGGTATACCAGGATACTAAATGGCTTTGGCAATCAGCCCGACCCCGCCTTTGCTCGTCTATCACATCACTACCTAAAGCGTATGAATACCTTTGCAGAAGAGTCTCCCATCACCTCCCAAGACATCGTGATGCTTGGTAATAGCCTCACCGAGGGTGGGCGAGATTGGGGCGCCAAGTTGCCAGAGACCCACCGCCGTGTGGTAAATCGTGGTATCGTGGGTGACACTACTTCCGGCATCCTCATGCGTCTCAGCGATATCACAGCCCGACGTCCGGCGCAGATCTTCCTCCTTATCGGGGTCAACGACCTGCAGGTGGGGCGAGAGCCTGCTGAGATCATCAAGAATATAGAGACGATCATCGCACGCATTAAGGTGGAGTCTCCCACTACCAAGCTCGTAGTGCAGACGCTACTACCTATCGATGAGAGCACTGGCGAGTACAAGTATCTACGGGGCAAGAGCCACCTCATACCCGAGATCAATGAGGGTATTGCCCAGCTAGCAGAGAAGTACGACGTCGCATTGATCGACCTCTACCCGCACTTCCTCGACCCTGCGACCAATGCACTACCCAAGTCGATCTCACGCGACGGGCTACATCTCACTGCCGATGGCTATAAGATCTGGAGCAAGCAGTTGGTACCCCAGCTCCTGAAGTAGCGCATTCCCAGACTGCAGAGATCCTGATACTTTAGTGGAGAAATGATATTACAAAGCGTGCATGACCGGGATTTTTCGCTCCCCATCATGCACACAAGGGCAGCCCTTTTGAGAAACCTTTGTTGATGCCATCTCCCAAGTAAGCGAAACCGGAGCTCCGAACTCTGAAAATCTCAGTTCCCATCTTCGATGTATCTAAGTTCCGAACTTCGACAACTCTAAGTTCCCAACTCGGAT